>NZ_FQYM01000017.1 GCF_900141705.1 Fibrobacter sp. UWP2 | reverse complement strand
TTGCTTGGTGTTTTTTTGCTGAACCAAATTTACAAGTTGGAGACCACCTTTTTCTTTTTGGTTGCAGAAATTTCAACTAACTTTGGGGCATCTTCGACGGATGCCATGTGGTGTTCGACCTCGATGCTGAGAGCGGCGTAGAAGCTTCGGAGATAGGCTCGGTCATTCCGTTTGATTCGTCTTTTATTGCCTTGCTTCCCGACCTGCTCGCGGGCA
Organism: Fibrobacter sp. UWP2; assembly: GCF_900141705.1. Classification (NCBI taxonomy): domain Bacteria; kingdom Pseudomonadati; phylum Fibrobacterota; class Fibrobacteria; order Fibrobacterales; family Fibrobacteraceae; genus Fibrobacter; species Fibrobacter sp. UWP2. The sequence continues at coordinate 66,856 of NZ_FQYM01000017.1, read as the reverse complement.
AGGAAATTGACCCGATCATTACGGACGATACTTATGGCTGGCTCCTCACGGTTTACAAGCCCATCAAGAACAAAGAGGGCAGGGTGGTCGCCTACGTGGCATCCGATGTTTCGATGGAACAAATTGTGCACGACGACGCCACTTTCTTCATCAAGACTCTTTCGCTGTTCTTTGGCATTTCCATCATTATCATGAGCTTTATTTTGGAAGCCGTGAAGCGCGGGATTGTGTTCCCGGTGAACGCCATGGCGAGGGGCGCCCTCCGCTTTGCTTACAATACCTCCTCGAACCAGGAAAGCAGCCTCAAGTACCTGCAGTCCCTCAATATTCCGTACTCTGACGAAATTGGGAACCTCTACCGCGCCTTGACCAAGATGGCCGAGGATTCCATTGCCTACATCAAGAAGGTGAAACTCCAGGCCGCCCAAATGGAGCAGATGCAAGAAGAGATTATTATCAACTTCGCAGAACTTGTGGAAGCGCGTGACCAAAATACGGGTGAACATATTAAGTCCACTGCCTACTATGTGGACCGCATCGCAAGGCAAATGCAAAAAGAGGGCATGTATGCCGACGTGCTTACCGACGACTACATCGAAAAACTGGTCCAGTCGGCCCCTCTCCATGACATTGGCAAAATCAAGATTTCTGACCTCATTTTGAACAAGCCGGGTAAGCTCACCGACGACGAGTTTGCCATCATGAAGACCCATACAACCGAGGGCTACAACGTGCTGACCCACATTGTCGAAACGTCCAAGGCGTCGATGAGTGACGGTTACATGAATGAGGCGGTCGAGATGGCGCGCTACCATCACGAAAAGTGGGATGGCTCGGGTTACCCGACGGGGATTTCGGGCGAACAGATTCCGCTCTCGGCACGCATTATGGCGGTCGCCGACGTGTTTGACGCCCTCACCATGGAACGCGCCTACAAGAAGCCGTTCAGCTACGAGAAGACCATGTCGATTCTCGTTGAAGGTGCCGGCAAACACTTCGACCCGAATGTCATTACCGCCTTTGAGCACATAGCTGAATCGCTGTACAAAGAACGTCAAGCGCAAAACGCCCAACAACATAAGGAAGAGGCCGCCTCCTAGCGGTGACGGCCCTCTGTATCTGTAGATCAATCTGGAATCTGGTTAGCGGAATCTGGGGTTCCAGCGTCTTTTAAAGCGCGGTTCGTCGATGACCTTCGCCCAAATGAATCCTTTGCGGACTACAGCCTTGTCAAAGGAGCGCGGGGCTTTTTTTGCCTCGGGTTCGCTCTCCATGCCGAGAGGGGGGATGGTGCTGGTTGACGCGGCCGCTTCCCGTGCGGATTTGGCGCGCTCTTCGAGGGCGTTCAGTTCGCGCTGGCGCTCGAGTTCCTGGCGGCGGGCATCTTCGCGCTCCGTGTCGTTGTCACCCTGAGCCTGTCGAAGGGTCTCGTTGCGCTCTTCTTCGGCACGTCTTTCGCGGTTGAGCAGGTTGTCCAGCTCATCCATGTCGTGCACGAGTACGTCGCAGTCGCCTTCGCCCATGTCGCGGCCCACGATACGGTGCGCCTGCAATGCCATGAGCATCTCGGCGGCGGTATTCTCGTCGACCTCGAATTCGTCCATCAGGAATTCCAGGTTGACGACGTCGATGCCGATGACGACTTCGGCGACATCGCGGAGCGTGATGGGCTTGTTCGGGTCACGATGCCTTTCTACGGGCGGGTCTGGTGGCACGTAGGTACCCTGGCTCGCATCGCGCTGCGCCTCGTTGAACTGCCGAATTAAATCTTGCAGGGAACGCGGCGCACGCGGGGCTTCTTCAGTCCCGTACTTGTCCGGGTCGTCTTCAATCTCTTCGCGCCGGCTTACGGTCGGCGGAATCTGTTGCTGCTTCTTTCGGTTGGCGGCAACCTTCTTGATGACGACATCCAGGAGCCAGATGCCTATGAGTATGAGTAGGCCTTCCATTGATTACTTCGCTTCGGGGGCGTTGCCTATTTCCTTCCTCATCTGCGTGTCGGCTTCGATGTTCTTCAGGTTGTAGTAGTCCATCACGCCGAGCTTGCCGTCGCGGAGGGCGGTGGCCATGGCCATCGGGATCTGGGCTTCGGCTTCCACGAGTTTCGCCTTCATTTCCATGACCTTCGCCTTCATTTCCTGTTCGGCGGCGTATGCCATGGCGCGGCGCTCTTCGGCCTTGGCCTGTGCAATCTTCTTGTCGGCTTCGGCACGGTCGGTTTCGAGGATGGCGCCGATGTTCTGGCCCACGTCCACGTCGGCGATGTCGATGGAGAGAATTTCGAAGGCCGTACCGGCATCGAGGCCGGAAGCCAAAACCTTCTTGGAAATCATGTTCGGGTTCTCGAGCACGTCTTTGTGGCTCTTGGCAGAACCGATGGAAGACACGATGCCTTCACCCACACGGGCAATCACGGTGTCTTCGCCGGCGCCACCGACCAGCTTCTGGATGCTGGCGCGCACGGTAATACGGGTCACGGCATGCAGCTGGATACCGTCGAGGGCCACGGCGGAAACCTTCGGTGTCGTGATGACCTTCGGGTTTACGGACATCTGCACGGCCTCGAGCACGTTACGGCCGGCGAGGTCGATGGCGGCGGCTTCCTTGAAGTCGAGCTTGATGTTCGCCTTGTTGGCGGCAATGAGCGCCTGGATCACGCGGAGCACGTTACCGCGGCTGAGGTAGTGGGCTTCGAGCAAGTTCGTGTCGACGGGGAGGCCTGCCTTGCAGCTGAGGATGCGTGCTTCCACGATAACCTGGGGCGGCACCTTACGCAGGCGCATGCCGATAAGCTGGAAAATGCTCACGTTCGCCTTGGAGAACAAGGCCTGAAGCCAGAGGCTGAAAAACTTGCCGATGAAGGCGAGCAGGATGATGACGGCAATCGCCGCGATGACAATTCCAACGATGAGAAGGTTTTCCATTGTTTATCTCCGTTTTTTGTTTTCTTTTCGTAATATACATAATTTGAGTAAAGAAAAGATTTATATTTGATATAAGAATATTTGGACAAGGGAGGAACATGGTCATGTATAGACTTTTTTTCAGAATAGTTGCATTTTGTGCTTTCATGGCTTTTGCCTGTTTATGCCTGAACGCCTGTCTCGAAGACGAAGGCTCAAGCAGCGTTGCAGCGAATGATGCTCCACAGAAAGAGAACGACTCGGATAAGGACAAAGATGGTTCAAAAGATCCGTCTGATTCGTCTATGTTCGCTGAAGTAAAATGTCCCGAGGTAACCTCCAAGTCGCAGTTCCTGAATCCTGATATTGACTATGGTGAAATGACCGATGAACGCGACGGCCAAGTTTACAAGACTGTGCAGATCGGCAATCAAACTTGGATGGCGGAAAACTTGAATTATGCTGCTGATCGTTCCATGTGCCCAGATAGCCTGGAAAGTAACTGCAAAATTTATGGAAGGTGGTATACAATGTCAGGTTCGTGTCCAGAAGGTTGGCATCTCCCTAGTGTTGCTGAGTGGAATGTACTCCTCAGATCAGTTGGTAAAGATGACAAAGTTGATGCTGCGATGCTGAAATCAAGGTTCGGTTGGGCTGATGGAAAACAAGGGGTGGATGCTTTTGGTTTCTCGGCGATGCCGATGAGTAAACAGAATTGTTCCCAGGTCTTCTTTTTGACTTCTGATTACTATGATAACGAAAATACGGGTGAACGGAGTTGCATAGCGTTTAATTATCGAGCTGGAGCTTATTATTACAATAACGAAACCTCTGTTATGGGTTGGTTTATGGGCTATTTCAATGAAGTTACTAGGGGTGTTCCCGTGCGATGCCTGAAGGACGGGAGTGGTCCTTACGAGAAATCTTTGCTGAATACCGAAAATCTCGCTTTATGGGATAAAGCAGACAAGAAAGATTTTTTCAATCCGAAAGTCGAGTATGGAGAAATGACCGATGAACGTGACGGTCAGGTTTACAAGACCGTGAAGATCGGTAATCAAACATGGATGGCGGAGAACCTGAATTATATCTATGCGGTAGATTCGCTTCTTAAGGAAGAAGGTGTATGTCCCATCTATTACGGCAACGATGATGCTTTTCCTGACGGCTTTAAAACTTGTGATTTGTATGGGCGCTTGTACCCGTTTGGCGCCGCGATGGATTCAGCTGGAGTCTTTAGTGATGACGGTTTGGGCTGTAATGGGTTAGTGTGTAAGCCAAACGAACAGGTCCGTGGAATTTGTCCTGAAGGTTGGCGCTTGCCGGGTGACAGTGATTGGGATACCTTGCTTGATGCCGTAGGGGGTGCAGATGTTGCTGGCAAAAAATTAAAATCGCTAACGGGGTGGTTTTACGACGGCAATGGTTCCGATGAGTATGGTTTTTCTGCGAGGTCTTCTCCCGATTTGAGCGGCAGTAACAATCATACTCATGTTGGTTTTTGGAGCGTCGGCTCTCATCTAAACGGAAGGTATTTTAGTTTCTATAGCGATGCCGTTTATCAGGGCGCAGCAGATAAGTTGTACATTCGTTGCATAAAGGGGTACACTCATATTGATGATCCGAGCAGGTATATTCCGGGAATCTTGCCTTCCGAGGTGGAGGAAGGGTCGATGACGGATGCTCGTGATGGGCAAGTTTACAAGACCGTAAAAATTGGCGACAAGACCTGGATGGCGGAAAACTTGAATTACGACTACCAGGTGGGAGATTCCGTATCGATATATGGTTCTGTTTGCCTCACCGATAGCTTGGGAAACTGCGATTCTTCTTATGGCCGCTATTACACGTGGCCTGCAGCGATGGATTCGGCGGGAATCTTTAGTGACGGAGGCAAGGGATGCGGCTTTAGTGAATTATGCAACCCGAAGGGGACTATTCGTGGAGTCTGTCCGGAAGGTTGGCATTTGCCGGATACGACCGAATGGAACGCATTGTTCTCGGAACTGAACTGTGTTGAGGATGGTCAAAATAATTGTGGGCCTTTATTGAAATCTTCCCGGGATTGGGTGTCCCGCGGTGGTGGATATGATTATTATGATTTTACGGTTTTGCCTTCGAATATTGCAGATTGGCGTCAAGATTATACCAAAGAGTGGTTCTTTGAATCGGTTCGAACTGCCCGCAATAATGCCCAAATTTGGCTGTCAAATGAATCGGAGAAAGACGCGGCGATGGTTGCTGAATTCACTATTTACAAATTTGTCCGTTTTTCGAAAACCCAGAAAAAATACGGGGCGTCAGTCCGCTGCGTGAAGGATTGACGCTAGCCTTCCATTTCAGTTTTAGCAACCGTCACCCAGATGTGGCCTTCCTGTACGGCTTCCACCTTCACGGGGGAGCCCGCTTCGATAATCTCGCCGTGCGTCTGAACGTCGAATAGCTTGGTAGAGCCGTCGCTCATGGTGAAGCTCGCCTGGCCTACGGGGCGCAGGAACGTCTTCGCGACACCCACGTCGCCGACATGGATTTCTTGCACGGATTCGGTGGGCGAGGCAGCATTCTCGAGATCCGTCTTGAGCATGGGCGTCCAGCCTTCGGGCAAAAGCGGAATCAGGTACTTGCTCGCCGCAATCGGGAATACGAGCGCGATGGCCGCACAGCATAGCATGTAGAGCAGCCCGAATAGCCAGGGAGTCGCGTCAAAGGTCGTCTCTACGGATTCGGGAATGTATTCGGGAATTTCCGAGGGCGAGAACGAGAGCGCGAGAGCCAAGATCATGCACGCGATGCCGCCTACGCCAAAGAGGAACGTTCCGGGCATCACGAAGATTTCAACCAGGAACAGCACCACGCCCGCGACGAGCAGGATGGCCGGGATGTAGCCGTCGAGCTGCGGTGCGAACTGCCCGAGGAACACGATGCCAATGAGGATGATGCCGATGATGCCGAAGAGGCCGAATCCGGGCGTCTTGAATTCGATGTAGAGCGCGCCGAACCCGAGAATCAAAAGGATTCCCGCGATGGCGGCGATGGCCGACGCGATGTCTTCGCCGAGGGTCGTCTCGACTTCGCTACGGCTTTCGATGGCGAGCGCGGTTTCGAATTCGCTACGGTCCTTGAACGTTCCCTTCGAGAATCCGAGTTCCTGTGCTTCCTTGTCGGTCATGGTCAGGAGTTCGCCTTCCTTCACCAAGATCTTGGGTGTGCCCCAGAAGGCCTTGGCGGCGCTGTCCAAAACGGTGTACTTCTCGCCCTCGATGATAAGGACGGTGTCGCGTTCCGTCTTTTTGCCCTTGTCAAGCTTGGCGGTGAGCTCGAGGATTTCGAGTTCGGGCGTCACGAACGATGAACTCAGCAGTTCGGGGTAGCCGTTCTTCTGGGCCAAATTCCTGAACTTAGCGCGGAGGGGAGATTGAATCTTTTCGCCGACGATTTGCGGGGTGCCGTCGCCGCCCTGTACAATGGGCGCGCAGTCGCCGATGGTCGTGGCCTCGAGCATGTAGAGTTTTTTGCAGGCGAGGGCGATAAGGCTACCTGCGCTGATGGCCTTCTTCTTCACGAGGGCGATGGTCTCGGCGCCCTTGACCGCCATGATGGTGTCGACGATATCGAATGCGGCGTCGAGGCGGCCACCGAAGGTGTTGATTTCAAAGACGATGTAGTCGGGCTTTTTTTCGAGGGCCTCGCCGATGGCGCGGGCGCAAAAATCGAACATGGAGGGCTCCACGTCGCCCTCGAGCTTAATCCAAACGGCTTGGTGTTTTTTGTCGGCCGAATCCGCAGCAGGGGCGGCTGAGACGTCGGCGGTTGCAGGGGCTGTTGCCGGTTCGGCAAGCGTCGTGGAATCGGCAAAGACAAAGGCCGCGTACACGGCTAAAAAAGCAAAAACTTTGGAGAACATTTTCATGTTCTTAATCTATAAAAAAAGCCTTGTATAAGTGAAAAACTTTTGGTGGCGGGAACGTTTTTCGTTAAGAAAATCGTTCATATAATGCGTCTCGCTCGACGGGTTCTAACCCTTCGCCTAAAATAAGCGATTTCATGCGCTCGGGGCTCATGCCTACGGGCACTGTCGCACCCGCGGCGTGGGTAATCTTCTCCTCGACGATTGTCCCGTCCAGGTCGCTCGCACCCGAATGCAGCGCCTTCATCGCGGTCTCGATGCCCATCTGTATCCAGTAGGCCTTGATATGCGGGAAGTTGTCCAGGAATAGGCGCGCGACGGCGACAGTGCGCAGTATGTCTTCTTCGCTCGTGATGTTCGGGACGATCTTGTGTAGCGCGTTGTGCTCCGGGTGGTACACGAGCGGGATGAACGCGAAGAATCCGGGTGCTTCGTCTTGCAAGCCGCGGAGCATGCGCATGTGGGCGATGCGGTCCTCGGGTTTCTCGATGTGCCCGAACAGCATGGTGGCATTTGTCGGGATGCCAATCTTGTGTGCGGCGCGGTGCACGTCGAGCCATTCCTCGCCGGTCTCCTTGCCGGGGCAAATCTGGTCGCGCACGCTCTGCACGAGTATTTCCGCGCCTCCGCCGGGGAGGGCGTCCAGGCCCGCTTCCTTGAGCGTGGTCATGATCTGCAGGGGCGTCTGGCCCGAGATTTTCGCGAAGTGGCAAATTTCCACAGCGGTAAACGCCTTCAGGTTCGCCTTCGGGAATTCCACGCGCAGCTTGCGCAACATCTCGATGTAGTAATCGAAGGGATGGTCGGGGTGGAGCCCGCCTACGATGTGCAGTTCCCGCGCGCCTCCGGCAATAGCCTCTGCGGCCTTGTTCCGGATGGTGTCGTAATCCCAGTCGTATGCGGTGGGGCTATCCTTCTTGATTTTTGAGAAGGCGCAGAATTTGCAGTGCAGTACGCATACATTCGTGTAGTTGATCTGGCGGTTGTTCACCCAGAAAACCGATTTCCCGTGACGGCGCTCTTTTTCGGCGTTGGCCCGCTCGCAAAGTTCGGCGAGTGGTGCGTTGTAAAAAAGATCGAGGGCTTCGGATTCGGTAAGGCGCGACATGCCTGCAAAAATAGCTTTTATTTAAAGCTTTCGCACCACTTGGGCACGATTTCGGTGGCCTTGCCTTGGATGCTCACGTCGGTATACGGGTCGTTGTCGGGGACTTCGAGGTTGAGGCAGGTGACGTGCGCGCCAAAACTTTTGGCGAAACTCTTGAAGCCTGCGGCGGGGTAGACCACGCTACTGGTCCCGATGTACACGAATTCCTTGCATTCACGGAGCGCCGCCTGGATTTCGTCCATGTAGAACGGCACTTCTTCGAAGAACACGATGTCGGGGCGCGTTTTTGCTCCGCAGAACGGGCACTTGGTTTCGAGGGTCTCTTCGCCATCGAACATGAATTCGTGATCGCTGTTATCCATGCAGCGGAGCTTCATGAGGTCGCCGTGCATATGGAGCACTCGCTTGCTTCCGGCGCGTTCGTGCAGGTTGTCAACATTCTGCGTCACGAGCAAAAAGTCGTCACCCAGGCGCTTCTCGAGTTCGGCGAGTGCAATATGGGCGGCGTTTGGCTGGTGGTTTGGCAGACCTTTGCGCAAAAAATTATAGAAATCCATGACGCGCTTGGGGTCACGGCGAAGAGCGCGGGGAGTGCATACGTCCTCGATGTTTTCGTGTTCCCACATCCCGTCGTTGCCGCGGAAGGTGCGGAGTCCGGATTCTGCGCTAATTCCTGCGCCCGTCAGTACAACCAGTTTTATACCCATAAAGCACCTTTATACAAGATAATGTAGCATAATTTTGTCCGAATGTGGGACAAACTGGCAAGAGTGTGTTTTAAATCACTTTTTGTTCGTCAGTTCGGCAAAAAAGAGGGTTTCTGCCACGATACCGTGCTCGAAATCGGGTAGGTAGAGACTCTCGTTCTCGCCGTGTGCGGCGCATTCGGGGTCTTCGATGCCCACCAAAAGGATGGGAATGTCGCCGAAGGTCTTGCGAAAAAGTTCCGCCCCCGGTATGCTCGCCCCGCAGCCAATAAACTTGGTCTCGGCGTGGTAGGCCTTGGCCATGGAACTCGCCATCTTGGTAAAGAAGGGGTGCGTGGTATCGGTGGTGAAGGGGTTTGCGCCGTCTTCTACAGCAAAGCTCGCCTCGAGCCCGTTCGGTACGCGGGCTTGCATAAATTCAACCAGCATCTGGGCGCAGGCGTCGGCATCCATGCCGGGGGCGAGCCTGATACCAATGCGTGCGTAGGCGCTGTCTTGCAAGACGTTGCCCGCATTGGTGCGGTTGCCCACTTCCATCGCGGTGACCACGATGGAAGGCCTGCGCCAAAGCGATTCCAAAATCTCTTTTTCGGGCACGTTCAGTTGGACGCAGTCCAAAACACCGCCCTCCTTGCGGAGGGTCGTCTCAGTGTAGCCGAGACTCCGGTACGATTCCAGTTCCGCCGGCGTCGGCGGTATGAGCCCGTCTTCAAAGTGCGGTATGGCGATGCTCCCGTCGGCATTGGTGAGGGAGGCAATTATGCGGCAAAGCGCCTGGCCCGGGTCGGGGATGGGTCCAGACCAGCTGCCCGAATGGAGCGGGGCCTTGGTGGCCTTGAGCGTCACGGCGACGGCGGTCATGCCGCGCAGCGTTGTGGTGATGGAGGGGACTCCCTTGGCGAAGTTTCCGAGGTCGGCCACAATTACGGCGTCGCATTTTAAAAGTTCTGCGTGCTGGCTCAAAATGTTCTCGAAGCCGGCGCTTCCGGATTCCTCTTCGCCCTCGATAATGAACTTGAGGTTTGGGCCGTCTTTGCCCAGCAGATTGCGCACTTGCTCGGTGGCGGCGATGTGTGTGATGATGCCCGCCTTGTCGTCGGCGGTACCGCGGCCGTAAAGGCGGTCACCTTTGACCACCGGTTCAAAGGGCTTGGTTTCCCACAGGTTTTCGCGCATGGTGGGCTGCACATCGTGGTGGGCGTACAGCAAAACCGTCGGCTTGTCGGGGCTCGTGAGGCTCTCGGCGTACACGGTGGGGCGGCCGCTGGGCGGCATCAAAAACTGGATATTCGTGAACCCGGCGTCAGAGAACATCTGCTTTACGGCTTCGGCGCTCTGGAGCACGAATTTCTGGTCAAAATTGTCAAAACTGATGGATGGAATGCGAACGAGCTGTTTCAAGGCCTCAATGTACTTGGGAAGGCGCTCATGTATTCTATTTTCTATGTCAAAATTCATTTTGTTACCTCTTATTTTTATAATTTAAGAAATATGGGTTTCGATTGCATCAATCACGAGTATTACTTGCGTTTTAGCGACAGGGTTCTGGCGCTCATCCGTAAAATTTTCCACAATTCCCCCGAGTTCCGCCACGATTCCTTTAAGCACGTGGCGAGGTTCGCCCCGTTGATTCCCTTTATGGGCGGGCGTCCCGATTTGAGCAAGCCGCTCAAGCGGGTCATCACCTTTTCGGACCACAGCAATTCGCTTTACTTTGGCTGCCCCATTATTTTGGCGGCCGGAGCCAACAAGACGGCGAACCGCATTAGCGACTTCGCGAACGTGGGCTTTGGCGGCATTACGGTAGGTACGGCCACCCGTCACCATCGTGAAGGCAACACGTACAGGCCGCGCATTGGCTTTTTGGAGAACGACCGCGCCATCCACAACAGCATGGGACTCAACAACGAGGGCGTCGAGATTATTGCAAAACGCGTGGATGCGCAACTGGTGCGCGCCCACAAGGCGGGCTTATGCGTGGGCATCTCGGTCGCCGAAACCCCGGGCCTGACCGATCCCGAAGAAAAGCTTAAGGATATTATCGAGAGCTTTAGCATCGCCTACAAGGCGGGCGATTACATCGAAATCAACGTGAGCTGCCCCAATACGGGCGAATCCCGCGTGGACCTCGACATGAGCTTTTCGGAACGCATTTTTACCGAAATCATGAACTTCCGCAACACGCTCGGTCTCCGCAAGGCGGTGTACGCCAAGTTGAGTCCCGACCTCTCGGAACGTCACCTTATCGCCATTATGGAAATGCTGGTGCGTACCGGCGTGAATGGCGTGGTGATTGGGAATACTTACCCTACCGCCAAAATGAGCGAACTCCCGATGGAGGCCAAGTACGAGGACTTGACGCCGCTCCGTGCCGACGGCGACTGCGGCGGCATGTCGGGCCGCCCGCTTTACGAGAACATGGTGTGGAACGTCAAGTATATCCGTGAGCATTACCCCTCCATGAGCGTTATCGCTTGCGGTGGCATTGACCACGGCTACAAGGTGTACGACCTCATTAAGATGGGCTGCGACGCGGTGCAGTGCTACTCGGTGGTGGCTTTCCGCTGGATGGCGGCTCACGCCATGCGTAACGAGCTCTACGACGCCTTGTTGAATGACGGTTACAAGTCGCTGGGCGAGTACGACGACCGCAATCCCAAAAGGTAAATTGCGCTTTGGGCAAGCGTTGATGAAGTTTGTTCGTAATATAGTTTTGGTGTTGTTGCTTGCGGCTTCGCTGTTGCAGGCCAAGGACTTTATGGGCATCCCCATCGAGGACCCGGTGCAGCTGCAAACACGACCGCTCCCCGCGTGGCTTGTGGGCGGGGGAGGTTTTGTGGCCTATTACCTCAACTCCCTGGATGGCGGTGTGGTCGCCTCGGTGGACCGTCGCCTGGGCACCCACCATTCTCTGGGGGCCGTGGGTCACGTCTATTTTGGCAACGACCTCATGGATATCGGTCTCAACTACCGGTTCTATTTTTCGGGTTCGCTCATGTCGGGCCATGACGATTTTTTGCGGGCTGGCTTTGCCGGCATGTACATGGAGAAAAAAGACGAGACGTATTTTTCGCCGATGGTCTCGTTTGGCTATGGGCGCGACATCCTCTTTTTTGAAAAGGCGAACCTGGTTGGGCGAGTCGAGGTCCGCGCAGCCTACTTGCTGGGCGAGGCGGTCTCCAAGAACGAGGGTTCCGAGTTCATTGACCGTACCGGCCACTTTTTGGTCTTTGTGGATTTTTTGATATTATTCTTTTAATAGAGGCTTTGCATGAGAACCATGTATCTGTTTTTGTTTTGTCTTCTGTTTGTAGCCACCGGGCATGTTTTTGCAGGACCCTGGCTGGGCGTGACGTTTAAAAAGACGAGTTTTGAGAATCATCTGGCGCTTGACGTGAAGGGCGTGCATCCTGGCTCGGGTTGCTTTGGCGCGGGCGTCGTGGCTGGCGACAAGATTGTTGGTTTTGCGGGCAAGCCCCTTACCGAGATGTCCCAAATCACGGGCGCCCTCTCTAAAGGTAAGGTAGGCCAGACGATTGCCATCGAGATTGTGCGCGATGGCAAAAAGATGCCGCTCAAGGTTAAGTTGACCGACCGCCCCGACGACATCAGCAGCCTTACGGGTTCCGCCATCGGCAGTAAAATGGCGGAGTTCGGCAAGAATTTTTACCAGAACGGCGACAAGCGCAAGGCAAAGCCCAAGGCGACTCTCTTGGACTTCTGGGCCACCTGGTGCGGTCCGTGCCGCCAGACGCTCCCGATTTTGGAACGCATTTACGGCAAGCTGGGACCTGCGGGTCTCGAAGTCATAGGCATTGCCGACGAGGACCTCAACACGCTGAACGCCTTTTACGAAAAGCAGCACCGCTCCCCGTACCCACTTTACCGCGATGCCACTCAGGCGCTGTGGCGCCGTTACGGCATCCGCTCGGTGCCCACGCTCATGCTGCTCGATAGCGAGGGCTACATCAAGGGCGTGTGGAGCGGCGTCCCCAGCGAAAAAGCTCTTGAACAGATCGTTCAAGAGACTATGAATCCTTAGTATTTTAGCGGATCGTTAATCGACAATCGCCTTCTTTTGGGAGTCGAGAATCTTCTGGTATTCGGCCTGGCCAATGCGCTGGTAACCCGTAGTGATGGAACCGAATTCGTAGTAGGCGGAGTCGCCCTTGACCCTCATCAAGTATTCCATGTCGAGGGAGTTCCTGCCGCGCAGAGCGCCGTCCTCGACCTTTGCAGTGAGGTCGCCGTTCACGTTGCGGATGATGTAGTCCGTGCCGTTTTCGGTGAGGACTTCAAAGATCATGTTGGCTTCACCCTTCCAGTAGCCCACGTAGTTGGCTGTGTCGTTGCCGCAGGCGAAGAACAGGAGGGAGGCGAGAGAGAGAATTGCAATAGTGATAATCTTTTTCATGCCTTTAAAATAGTTATTTTTGTTTTTGAAAATGAAATATTTGTATTTGGTGGCTCCAATTCTTGCAATTCTCGCCCTCTGCGGTGTATATTTTCTTATACAAACGAACAAGAGGCCTATTCCGCATTATGAGTTCAAGAAGCAGGACGAGATTGTTTGGGATGCCGACGAATATTACCGCCATTTGAAGGTCAAACCCTTTGGGAGCAGGGAAGTCCACCGCCTTTTGATCAAGCGCACGTTGCAAAAGCCGGGCGTTTACCTCGAGAGCCTGGAACCGGCACTCGATACGGCGGGCCTCGAAATAGTGAATGTCTACCACACGATTTTGGGAGACGACTACACGCCCGTGATTACCAGCGGGAACGACTGGCCGTACCACGCCAAGAATTCAAAGCACTACCAGAACAAGGCTTTGGATTTCAGGATACAACTCATCCCCATGGATAAGCGCCGCCAGATTGTGGAACGCTGCCAAGAACGTTTGGGGACGAGGTTCCGCGTGCTATGGGAGAAGGGCGAGGCGGAACACCTGCATGTGGAATTACTTGATTGATGCGGAATGTAAAATTAGAACTTAGACTATTGCTATGTCTAAGTTCTGCCAACTAAGTTCTGCCAACTAAACGCTACGTGTTACTTGCAACAGCGGAAGCCAACGCTGGGGTACTGGTTCTGCGGGTAAAAACTGCGCTTGTTGTCGGTGCACTTGCTTTCGTTGTTCGTATTCCATGCACCGCCCGCCACAAGGAACATCCCGGCGTGGCCGGAACTCTCGGTGGAGGTCCATTCCCAAAGGTTTCCGTTCATGTCGTACATGCCCCACCAGCTGCGGCACTGTTCCTTGCGCCCGCTGCGCTTGACGGCCTTGGTGTTGGTGTTGCACTTGTTCTGCTTGTAGCTGTCACCGTAACTGTACTTGAATTTGTCTTTGCCGCGGCAGGCGGCTTGCCATTCGTCAATGCTGCAGAGGTGCTTGCCCGCTTGTTCGCAGAGGCTCACGGCCTGCTCGTGCGAAACCATGTCGCGCGGGTTCTCGTCGGGCGTGTTCGGGTATTCATATGCGTCCACGCAAATGGTTTTGCCGCCCACGGGTACGGGGTAGGCGTTCTTGCCGCAAATGTTGTCACTTGCCATGTCGTATTTTGCCTCTTCCCAGGCGGTGCGGTTGCCAACGGAGTCTTCGGCGTAGTAGAACACGCTTCCGGTCTTGTTGTATTCAATCGCCTTGGCTGCGTCCTGCGGGTGGAGCGTGTCGCCTACCGAGAGGAATGTTTTGCATTTGATTTCGTCACACTTGACCTTGAGCTTGATGGGGTCGTAGTAGCGTCCGGCGGGCGGTGTGATTTCGGCGGTGGGCGGGACCTGGTCGGCGGCGCGGATGCTGTCTTGGACGCGCTTCTTTTCGAGGGAGTCTTGACGTGCCTTTTCTAAAACGGCGAGGCTGTCGGCAATGCGCTGCAGGCTGTCTTGACGAGCCTTCTCGATGGCGGCGAGGCTATCGCGCACGCGGCGGATGCTGTCGCGGTTCACGTTCGGCTTGAGGGCGGCGAGACTGTCGGCCACGCGGAGGCTGTCGGCGACACGCAGACTGTCTACAATGCGGAGACTGTCGGCCATGCGGGCGTCCTGGGCGGCAAGGCTGTCGGCGCGCGCCTTCTCAAGGGCGCGCAGGCTGTCGAGGATATGCTTTTGACGGGCTTCCAGTTCTGTCTCCTGCTGTTCGCGCAGGGCCTCCTGCTTTATTTTGTCAAGTTGGCATTGCACAATGAACAGGCACAAAAGCAAAAGGAACATGATGACGAGGATCGCGATGTTCTTTTTTTTGCGCTTTGCATTTTTGGTTGCTTCTTGCTGCTTGTTCAAATTTTTGTTATCGCTCATTATTGCACTCAAATGTTTGTTGTATGGGCAGGGGGGCGGCTAGTCGTCGTTGGAGGCCGCTTTTTCGATTTCTACAGATTCGTCGTGGAAAAGTTCGGCCCAGTGGCGCCTAATCTCGGCGTCCAGCTCCTTGATGGAGAGCTTGCGGCGCAGGCTGTTGCGGTAGGCAATCGAAATACCACCCGTTTCTTCGGAAACTACGATCACCATGGCGTCGCATTCGGCGGCGAGGGCCTTGGCGGCGCGGTGGCGCATGCCGTAACCGGCGTCCCCTTCGGCATTGCCTGTGGGCATGGGTAAAATACAACCGGCTGCCACTATCTGCTGGCAGTTCAATAACACGGCGCCATCGTGAAGGGCTGAGTTCGGGAAAAACAGGGCTCGGAGCAAACGGGAACTGATGCGGGCGTTCAAGATTTCGCCGGTTTCTTCGTAGTTGCGGAGCCCCACGCGCTTTTCGAGCACAATCAGGGCGCCTACGCGGTTCTTGGCCAGGTCTTGCACGGCCGAGGTAATCGATTCCGTGACGTCATTCAGTCCGCTGGGGTGGAAAAATAGTTGCCGCATGTCCGCTCG
The DNA here is from genome assembly GCF_900141705.1 of Fibrobacter sp. UWP2. Classification (NCBI taxonomy): domain Bacteria; kingdom Pseudomonadati; phylum Fibrobacterota; class Fibrobacteria; order Fibrobacterales; family Fibrobacteraceae; genus Fibrobacter; species Fibrobacter sp. UWP2. The sequence continues at coordinate 51,357 of NZ_FQYM01000017.1, read as the reverse complement.
GCTAATCGTTTGGCCAATGCGGGTCAATGCGCTTCGGATTTCGGGCTGGAACAAGATCACGAGGGCGATAATGCCGATTCCGGTCAGGTTGCTCAAGATCCACGAGATGGACTTGAGTTCCCACCACTGGGCAATGAGCCATGCCACAATCAAAAGGAGACCGCCCACAATCATTTGCACGGCGCGGGTGCCGCGGAATAGCAAAAACACGTAATAAAGGATGATCGACACCAGGAGTATATCCAGGATGTCGGCCATTCGGACATCAATAACATCAAATAACTTAAACAGTTCCATTGGACCTTAGCGCCTCTATATAAAGTATAGATTCTTTTGCTTCGCGAACGTCGTGTACCCGGAGCACACTGGCCCCCTGGAGGGCCGCAATTACGCCCGCTGTAATTGTCGGGACGAGTCTGTCGCTGTTTTCGAGCCCTTTCATGCCCCCGATGTAGGATTTTCGGGAACTCCCGATGAGGATGGGGTAGCCCAGGTCGTGGAACAGGTCCACCGATTTCATGAGGTCTATGTTGTCTTGGACCGTCTTGCCGAATCCAATCCCGGGGTCAATGCAAATGCGTTCGCGGGCCACGCCCAGGGTTTCCAGTCTTTTTGCCTGCCGGCCAAGTTCTTCGCGGACCTCGGCCACTACGTCGGTGTAGGGCAAAAAATCCTGCTGCATGGTGCCAAAGTTCCCGCGCATGTGGTTCAGCACCACCGAGGCATTTGTGCGGGCGACCACGCCTGGCATGCACTCGTCCATTTGGCATGCGCTGATATCGTTGATAATGTGGGCTCCCAGACGCATGCATTCCTCGGCGACCTTCGCCTTGACGGTGTCAACCGAAATGTAGAACTGGCGCGGGTTGTTGCCTGAGACGCGGGCGAGGCGTGCGAATTCGGCGAGGCTCTCCACGATGGGGCACACGCGGTCCATTTCCTCTTGCTCGCTTACGGGCGTACTGCCGGGACGGCTGCTCTCGCCGCCGATGTCCAGGATGTTGGCGCCCTGCTCCAAAAGGGAGATGGCATGTTCAAAGGCGTCGGCGGGCGTCGCGTGCCGGCCTCCGTCAAAAAAACTGTCGGGCGTCACGTTCACGATTCCCATTAGCAAGGGCATGTTCTGGACTTCGACGATGTCGTTCCCAATTTTCCACGTGGCCGATGGCGATTGTGACAAGTAGTCCCGGAACATTTCTGTTAAACGTCCTTGTTCTCGGGATTGACTTCGACGGAGTGTTCGCTTGCGGTCTCGCTACCGGCGGCAGGCTTCGGCGTGACTTCGGCGATGGGGGCGTCGGCCACGGGAGCCGTGGGCGGTTGCTTGCCCGGGTCCGGGGGAGGTTCCTCTTCGCGCTTCTTTTTTGCGGCCATCTCTTCCATGGCTTGGTACTGGCGGCTCTTTTTGGTGCCGGTGAGCTTTTCGCCCGCCATCACGCGGTCAATCTCTTCGCGGTCGAGCACTTCGAATTCAAACAGCGCTTCGGCAAGGTCAATAAGCTTATCCTTGTTCTCTTCCAGCAGCTTGCGTGCGGCCTGGTCCATTCGCTTGATGAGGTTGTTCACGGCGTTGTCGATTTTTTCGGCCATCATTTCGGACATTTCTTTGGGCTTGGAGATTTCGCGACCCAGGAACACTTCGCCGTCGCTGCGGCTGTAGCATACCGGCCCGATTTCTTCGTCGAAGCCCCATTCCGTGACCATCTTGCGTGCAAGTTCTGTTGCGCGCTGGATGTCGTTGGAGGCTCCCGTGCTCTGATGGTTGAAGAAGATGAGTTCGGCGAGGCGGCCCGACATCATAATCATGATGCGTTCTTCGGCATATTCGCGGCTGTAGCTCACCTGGTCGCGTTCGGGCAGGCTCATGGTGACGCCCAGGGCGCGCCCGCGCGGGATAATTGTAATCTTGTGCAGCGGGTCGGAGTGCTTGCACAAAAGCGTCATGAGCGCGTGGCCCGCCTCGTGGTAGGCGGTATGGCGCTTCTCCTCGTCGGTCATCAGGAGCGTTCGGCGTTCGGCGCCCATGCTGAGCTTGTCGCGGGCTTCCTCGAAGTCGAGCATTGTGACTTTTTTGTTGTTGAAGCGGGCTGCGAGGAGGGCAGCTTCGTTCACCAAGTTCTCGAGGTCGGCACCGGCGAGGCCCGGGGTTCCCTTGGCGATCGCCGAAACATCCACGTCCTTAGCAAGAGGCACCTTGCGCTTTTTCAAGTGAACTTTCAAAATTTCTTCACGGCCCTTGAGGTCAGGGAGACCCACCACAATCTGGCGGTCGAATCGGCCCGGGCGAAGCAATGCCTTGTCGAGCACGTCGGGACGGTTTGTGGCCGCAATCAGGATGACGCCCTCGTTTGCGGCGAAGCCGTCCATTTCGACAAGGAGCTGGTTCAAGGTCTGTTCGCGTTCATCGTGTCCGCCTCCGAGGCCTGCGCCACGCTGGCGGCCCACGGCGTCGATTTCGTCGATGAACAAGATGCACGGGGCGTTCTTTTTGCCTGTCTCGAAGAGGTCGCGCACGCGGCTGGCGCCCACGCCCACGAACATCTCGACAAAGTCGGAACCTGACATGCTGAAGAAGGGCACTCCCGCTTCGCCGGCCACGGCGCGGGCGAGGAGCGTTTTACCAGTACCCGGAGGGCCGACCAAAAGCGCCCCCTTGGGGATACGCCCACCGAGGGCGTCAAATTTCTTGGGATCCTTCAAAAATTCCACGAGCTCTTGCAGGTCTTGCTTAGCCTCGTCGCAACCCGCCACGTCGTTGAACGTGGTCTTCTTTTTGGGATCGTTCGAGAGCACCTTCGCCGTGCTCTTGCCAAAACTGAACGGGTTCTTGCCGCCACCGCCCATTTGGCGGTTTGTCATGATCCAGAAGAAGGCGATGAGGATGATGACCGGGAGGAATGCGACCACAGCGTCAATCCAGGTGGAGGACTCGTGGATGACCTTGACCTTCACGCCTTTGAAAACTTCCCAGGCGGTAATCTGCTCGTTACTGATGTCGAGCATGTGGCTCACAAAGCGCTTGGTGTTGCTGTTTTCGTTGGTGGCGCGCGTGAACCGGGCGATGGTGCTCTGGTTCTTTTTCGCCTCGGCGATTTCTTCGGGCGACATCTGGTAGGCGCCCTCGATGATGATTCCGTCGGGCGTCTTTTGCAGGGTGAGTTCGGTAATGACCTTGGTGGAGTCGCCCATTATGGCGAGGAACTCGGTGCGTGTCAGGTTCGACTCTTCGTTTTTGCCGGTGAGCGGGAAGAGCACAAACAGCATGAGGAGCATCACGAGGACAATGATGAAATTCCTGTTCTTGAAGGGAGCGGCTGGCTTTTTGGGTTGACTCATTATAATCCTTTGTCTTTCTCTCGGCAAGATACAAATTTCTGTGCTTCCTCGGGGGTGTCGAACTCGTAAATCTGGATAGTTTGGCGGATTTTGGCGATGGCGCGCTTGCGGTATGCGGCGCGATGCGGAATTTTGAGGTGCGCGGGTTCGCTCTCGCCGTAAAAGAACCCGATGGGGAAGCGGAATCCCTTTGCCGAGAGCCACAGCCGGAACATTTCGGAAAGGTCGGTGTCGGCGTGTTCCCGCAGGAGCTTGTTGAGTTTTTTCTTGTCCAGGGTGATTGTGTGAGTGTCATCCTGAGCGAAGCGTAGCGGAGTCGAAGGATCTTGCTTAACCAAGACCGAGTCGAAAACTGCCTCGCCCTTGGCAATGACCTTAGCGTAAGCCCAGTCTGCAAGTTCTGCAATCCGGCAGAGTTGTTCCGTCGCACCGGGGCACTCCCGTTCCAGCAAGGGCAAAAGTTCGCGCCGCACCTTGTTGCGCGCGAATTTAACATCGGCGTTGCTCTCGTCTTCACACCAAGTGAGATTTTTTTCGCGAGCATAGGCGAGCAGTTCCTCGCGTGTCACGTTCAGCAGTGGGCGGTAGATGAAATGTGGGGTGTGGAGTGTGGAAAGTGAAATGTGAAGTGTGGAGTGGGGAGTGGGGGAGGTATAAGCGCGGATTTCCTGGATTCCCTGCAATCCGGCGAGCGTCGTTCCGCGACGGAGACGCATGTACATGGTTTCTGCCTGGTCGCCCGCGTGGTGCGCGGTCACGATGGCGAATTCGGAATTTCGAATTTGGAATTCGGAGTTAGAGGTGTCATCCTGAGGCGAAGCCGAAGGATCCAGGGCGATCTCCATTAGCGCCTTGTACCTGGCGTCCCGCGCGTTTTCTTCGAGCGAGCCTTCGGTTTCCTTGAGAGCATCTCCGTCGAGATGTTTCAGAAAAAAGGGGACGTTGTGCGCTTTTGCAAAAGCCTCCACAAATGCGGCATCCCTATCTGCGGTCCCTTCGCGCAGCCCGTGATGCACGTGCGCAATCCCGAGCCATTCGATGCCGAGCGCTTCGCGGTTAGCGATGAAATAGTGCGCGAGGCAAATGGAATCCAGACCGCCTGAAACTGCAAGCAGCAGGCGCTTGAAACCATGACGTCGAATATTTTGCGTTAAATCAAGACTCAATTTTTATTTCAGGTTAAATTGCTTGATGCATTCTTCGAATTCGTCATCGTTGTCGCTGTAGCTTAGGAGTTGATCGACAAAAGCATGGTGGATGTTGCTGTAATCATTTTTGAGAAAATCCATGTCGTGCTCGGTAGCTTCGCAATACTCTTGCGTGATGTCAAGGTTTTTGTTCCATTTGGTGCAGGTCGTTCCTTGGTAGGATACTTTTATTACGAAGTTTGTGTATTGCGTGGGCTGCATCCCCATGGAAAGATTCGTGCTGATTTCGATAACCTTTCCGTCTACAGAAATATTTACAGTGTTGGAATCTTTCTGCAAGAACCATAAACCACTAGCTATAAATGCAGTGTCCGAAGAGATTTCCTGGTTTTCGATGAAGTAGTTGCTGCATAATTTTTCTTTTGATTCGTCGTCAAATATCTGGTAAATTTGGTAGCAGTGTTCGCCGGGACCATAAAGCTTATAGATATCTTTGGAACTTGATTTTATGGTTCTCTGGGTTGGTTCAAGTATAAGAGTTTGTTTAAGATTGGACGGAGCGGGCACGAATGTTCCGTTTCTGATCTTGCCGACAAGTTCCCATGTTGAAAAAATGGAATTCGATTTGCCTACATAAACATAAGCAGCGTTGGGATCGTCGCATTCGTCCCCGATGTAATCGCATTCGTATAGAGTGTCATTAGACATCTTGAATCCGAAGGAACGGTCTATCATATATTTAAGCGTGTCTCCGCCATATTCGGATTGGAACGTAGATGACGATACGTCGTACCTGTTAAAAGTGCCCGTGTAGTCTTCCGCTACCCATTTGAAAGAATTTGTGATGGAATCGTAGTCGCATTCTTCTTCAAGGAAATAGTACCTGAGATGTTCTTCATCGAAGAAAGAAAAACGGTCAGTTTTTTCGACAGTAGTCCAGCTGTCATCCGAAGGCAATGATCCAGCTTTGTTGCTAGAAGAACTGGCTTCTTGAATGCTTGAAGAAGATGAAAGTTCGCCATCGTTGGCAGATGAAGAATTGTCGTCACCGCAGGCGAGAAGAGCCAAAGTGATTGTAAGTAAGGCCAAACGTTTTTTCATGGCAAGGTCTCCCTATTGAACTTCTACTTGTCGCACTTCTTGAAAAAGCAGCTGCGGGCGCCCGTGTGGCAGGCCACCTGCGGCCCCTGCATGCGCACTTTGAACAAAAGCGCGTCACTGTCGCAGTCGGCGGCCCATTCCACCACGGTCATTACGTTGCCGCTGGTGTCGCCCTTGTGCCAGTATTCCTTGCGGCTGCGGCTCCAGAATACCATCTCGCCGCATTCGTGCGTCCGGCGGAGCGCCTCCTCGTCCATCCAGGCCATCATCAGCACGTCGCCCTTGTCGGCGTCTTGCACAATGGCCGGCGCGAGCTTCACGCCGCCAAATTCCACTTCGAACTTGATTTCCTTGAGAATTTCTTCAAATTTCACGATGACCTCGCTACGGTTTTTTAAACAATATAGAAAAGCCCCGAATCTCGTGGATAATTCATCTATGCGATAACGGAGCGTTGCTGAAAAATGGGTTCTTTTATATATATTTTTTGTGTGGGGAAGAGGAATTTGGAGTACAATATGAATATTCGTTTTGGCGCCTTGCTGCTTACCACAGTTCTGACCAACGCCATTGCCGCCGATTGGTTCGCTAAGGAATCTCGTTGGGCGGGGCACGATCCCGACATCATCCGCTACGAGGATGGCTACGCGCTCGCCACGACGGACAACCACATGCTCATGCAGTTCTCCGAGGATGCCTACAACTGGAAGAACGGCGAGCCCGCCATGCCGGAATTTTCGCAGTGGCTTTACGACTACGCCCCGAACATGATCGACATCTGGGCGCCGGATATTCATTACGTTGGCGAGGAATACCGCATGTACTATTGCGGCTCCGAGATGGGCATCCGCTCTTCGGGCATGGGCTTCATGAGCAGCAAGGAAATCGACCCGACCAAGCCCGGCTACGGCTGGACGGACCAGGGCGAGGTCATCCATACGGTCAAGACCGACGCCTACAACGCCATTGACGCTGCGGTGCTCAAGGACTTGGACGGCAAGGTTTGGATGGCTTTCGGTTCGTGGGGCACGGGCATCCACATCCTGGAACTCGACGAAACAACAGGCAAGGTCAAGAACGGCGCCAAAATGCAAAACATCGCGAACCGCGGAGGTTCGGGCGTCGAGGGGGCAAGCCTCATCGAGCACAACGGCAAGTACTTCCTCTTTACCGCCTGGGACAACTGCTGCAAGAAGGGAGCCGACCTCGAGAACAATTCTTACAAGACGACGGTCGGCCGCTCGAACCGCATTGACGGCGGCTACGTGGACCGCAGCGGCAAGGCGCTCTTGAATGGCGGTGGCACGATTCTCCTTAGCCGCTACGGCCGCTACTACGGTCCTGCGGGTGGCGAGGCGTTCGAGGGCGTGAACCGCTTGCGCTTTGTGAACCACTATTACGACAAGAACGACGGCGGCAATTCGTACATCCAGGTGCGCGACCTGGTTTTCACCGAAGACAACTGGCCCGAGATGGGTCAGCCCTTTTTGGGCCGCTACCTGAGCGCTGAAGCCGAACACGGGGCCCTTACGCACGTGGAAATTTCCAGCAGTTCCAAGGCTTCGAACGGCGAGTTTGTCGCCTACATCAACTACGACGACAGCAAGATTCGCCTGCCCATGATCATCCCGCAGGCGGGCGACTACCTGATCCGCTACCGCTACGACAACAACTGGACCGAGGATGGTGCCAACGGGAGTTCCCACTTTGTGGACATCAACGGCAAAACACAGGAGGTGGCGTTGCCGCTTACGGGCGCCTGGAGCGAGTTCCCCGAGAAGTCCGTCGTGTACATCCCGACGAAGCTCAAACGTGGGTCAAACTTTATCGAGATTACAAAGGGCAAGCACTATGCGGAACTTGACCGTCTGGACTTTTTGCGCATCATCCGAGACTCCATCCCCGGCAACGGCTTTGACAACGGTATCCGCGTGAGTCTCGATGCCGACGACCAGCTGAACATCAAGGACGGCGGGTATGCGCTGTTCGAGAATGTGATTACCGACTCCATCGTGGGGGCGGGCGTGAAGGTCGAACTCAAGGAGTGCTCCGGTGGAACGCTCAGCCTGCGTACCGAAAGCAAAAAGGGGGAGGTCATCTCCAAGTGCGAGGTCCCCTCCACGTGCGAATCCTCCAAGTGGATCGAGGTGCAGTGCACCAACCTTCCCGAGCTCGCGGGCGTGCAGGATTTCTTCCTCACGGCCGATGGTCTTGGCGGAGCCCTCAAGGTGGGGAACATCCGTTTTGGGGAGGCGATAGACTCTTCGAAGACCGTGGTGAAGCCTGTGGCGGGGGAGGCGGCGTTCCGTCTGACTGTCCGCGACCGCAAGGTTTACCTGTCTAGTGTCACCGACTGGGCTTTGCTCGACTTGAACGGCGTCGTGCTTCGCAGAGGTCGCGGTAACGAAATCTCCCTCGGTTCAATAGCCACGGGTTCGTACCTAGTACGTACCAAGTACAAGACGTCTAGAATTACAATCCGCTAGTTGCTTGCGGAAAAATGCTTATTAAAAAGACGGCTCGTATATTAATGAGCCGAGCTACTGTCTTATTTGTCCTGTTCCACGCAAAATCCACTTGTAGGTGCACAGGCTCTCGACGCCCATGGGCCCGCGTGCGTGGATCTTGTCGGTGCTGATGCCCACCTCGGCGCCCAGGCCGTACTGCCCGCCGTCGGCAAAACGGGTGCTCGCGTTTAGCATCACGCTGCTGCTATCAACGTTTGCGGCAAAGTAGTCGAGTGCTGCAGTGTCCTTTGCAACAATTGCCTCGGTGTGGCGGCTACTGTATTTCTCGATATGGTCGCAGGCGCCCTTCACGCCGTCCACGAACTTGACGCTCGCCTTGAGGGCGAGGTATTCGTGGTGGTAGTTGGCGTCGTCGCCAATGTCTTGCACGTTTGTGATTTCCTTTTGTGCTTCGGCATCGCCAAAGAATTCCACTCCCTTGTCTTGTAGGGTTTTCACGAGTGAGAGTACGCTCGCCTTGTTGAGGGCGCGGTCGAACAGCACGCATTCCATGGCGTTGCACACGCCGGTGCGCTGCGTTTTTGCGTTAATGAGGATTTCGCGAGCCATCTCAATGTCGGCGGACTTGTCCACGTACACATGGCAGATGCCGTTGAAGTGCTTGATGACGGGGATCTTGCTCTGTTCCACCACGGCGCGGATCAGGCGTTCGCCACCGCGGGGAATCACGAGGTCCAGGGCCTCGTTCTTTTGCAGCAGAAGCGTTACGAGGGCGTGGTCGGGGTTCTCCACCAGCTGCACGGCATCCTGGTCGAGTCCGCAGTCGGCAAGCGCCTTGCGGAAGATTCCTGCGAGGAACTTGGAGGAGTTGAGCGATTCCTTGCCGCCGCGGAGCACCACGGCGTTGCCCGATTTAAAACAGAGGCATGCGCCGTCAATCGTTACGTTCGGACGGCTTTCGTAAATGAAGAAGATGGCGCCCATGGGCACGGACACGCGGCTGATCTGGATCCCGTTGGGGAGTTCGCGGCTTTCGAGCACGCGGCCCAGCGGGTCGGTAAATTCTGCAATTTCTTCGGCGCCTTTGGCCATGGCCTCGATGCGGGCGTCATTCAATGTCAGGCGGTCCAGCATGGCTTCCGAGAGTTTGTCCTTGAAAGCTTCGCAGTCCTTCGCGTTTTCGGCGAGGATTTCTGATTTTTGTGCACGGATCCGTTCCGCCACCAGGCGGAGAACTTGGGCTTTTTTTTCGGCACTCACGGTGCGCAGATTGCGACCCGCTTTTTTCGCCAAATTCGCCAATTCGTCGGCGTATTGTTCTAAGTTGGAATAATTTATGCTCATAATATTAATATAGAAACTTGTTTTTCGTCACACGATAGATTATTTTAAAGATACAGGTTTGTTTTTACTCGCGACAATGTCTTGTAGTCGCAGGGTATCGGACTTGGGTGTCTTGACTCGGTGCTTTCCATTTTCTCTCGTGGCGGCACCGAGTCTTTTTTTTGCCTTTTTTAGCCTAAAAACGCCATTTTCAAAAAAACTTGCCAAAATAGGTTGACAAGAGGTTTGATTGTTTGTATATATGTAGATATGAACGAATGTTCATATATTAAAAAAGCAATGATTTTTCTTGAAAAAGGGCAGTGCGATGACAAAAAAGACCGAATCCCTCTCTATGGATACGCTTTTTGAACTGGCTGAATTCTTCAAGTTCTTTGGCGATACGACCCGCATCCGCATCATCCAGATTCTTTTGGACGGCGAGATTTCGGTCAACGAAATTGCCGAGAAACTGCAACTTGAACAGTCGGTGGTCAGCCACCAGCTGCGCATTTTGCGCACGGCGAACCTCGTGAAGCCGCGCCGTGTGGGCCGTCAGATTTTCTATTCGCAGGACGACGAGCACATCGGCCTCATTTTCCGCACGGGTCTCTCTCACATTCTGCATAAGAAAGAAGGCGTATAGTTATGGAAATCCTCATGTCTTTTTTGCATTCTTTTGTCATGCTCTTGGCGGAGATGGCTCCATTCTTGCTGCTCGGTTTTTTGCTGGCGGGAATTTTGCACGTGTGGATTCCGCAAAAGCTCTACGTTCCCAAGATTTCCAAACCGACATTCAAGTCGGTCCTTTGGGCTACCATTTTTGGAATCCCGCTCCCAATATGTTCGTGCGGCGTGATCCCCACGGCCATCGCGCTCCACCGCGAGGGGGCTAGCAAGGGGGCGAGCGTTTCGTTCTTGATTTCGACGCCCGCGACCGGTGTGGATTCCATTTTGGCGACATATTCGCTGCTCGGGTTGCCTTTTGCGATTCTGCGCCCGATTGCCGCCTTTGCGACGGCTTTGTTTGGGGGCGTGTTGACGAATTTCGCCTCGCGGAACGAAACCGTAGAGGAGCATGAGCATGAACACGAGCATTGCGAATGCCACGATCATGGGCATGAACACGAGCATTGCGAATGCCACGATCATGACGATGATGACCACGACCATTTTGAATGCCAAGGCGGTTGCGACGGCCACTGCTGCGAAGAACGCGAAATTCCGACGACCTTTGCCGGCAAACTCGCGGAGACCATCCGCTACGGCCTTGTGGACATGGTGGCGAACGTGAGCAAGTGGCTGTTGATCGGCCTTGCGCTTGGTGCCTTGATTTCGGCTTTTGTCCCCAGCGATTTCTTTATGGCGCTCCGCCAGTATCCTATCCTCTGCATGCTGGCGGTACTCATCTTGGCGATGCCCATGTACACCTGCGCTACGGGCTCGATCCCTCTTGCGCTGGCGCTTGTGGCGAAGGGGCTCACTCCGGGGGCCGCCCTCGTTCTCTTGATGGCGGGTCCTGCGACGAGCATCGCTTCGATGCTTGTGGTGGGGAAGGCTTTTGGCAAGCGGACCCTGGTAGCCTACTTGCTGAGCATTGCCGGCGGTGCACTTTTGTTTGGCTGGATCGTCGATTCGTTCATGATGGATACCTTCCTTACCTACATGCTTCCCGACGCAAGCGTCGTCGCTACAGGCCACCATGCCCTGGGCGTATTCGACTACGTGATGGCGGGGCTCTTGGTGGCGTTCATTATTTATTCTAAGTTCCCCAAAAAGAGCAAAATCCAAATGGAGGCTTCTATGTCCAAGACTTTCGTTGTCAAGGGAATGTCTTGCAACCACTGCAAAATGAGCGTAGAAAAGGCCGCTTCCAAGCTGGCCGGCGTCACGGCCGCCGAGGCGAACGTCTCCAAGAACACTCTCACCATCGAGGGCGAGGTCGACGAGGCTGCGCTCAGGGATGCTGTGGAAGACGCCGGTTTTGAGTTCGGTGGATTGGCTTAGATTTCGCTGAAGTCGATGTCGAGGGTCATCTCGAGCGAATAATCGGGGTAGAGGCCCTCGATTTCCTGGCGAATGGCCTCGTAGACTTCGCGACGGTTGCCTGCGTCAAAGCTCACCACTACGTCAAAGCGGATTTTCTTTTTCGCCTCGTTCATGTAGAATCCGTGGACGCCGCGCACATACTGGTGGGCGAGGACGGCTTGGTAAATTTGTTTTTGCATGGCGCTAATTGCTGCGTCCTTCGTGTTTTGCGAGTAGACGCTGATGCCGGAGAGTATCACCTGGTGTTCTGCGTAGACCTTTTCGGTAATGCCGCGGATGAGTTCGTCGATTTCGGCGGCGGTGCAGGTGTCTTGCACCTCGATGTGTACCGAGCCGTTGTAGGTGTCTGGGCCATAGTTGTTGAGCACCAGGTCGTACACGCCTTTCACGCCGTCAAAACTACGGACAGTAGCCTTGATATCGCGGGCGAGTTCCGCATCGACGTGTTCGCCCAAAAGGCGCGAGACGGTGTCGCGGATCATTTCGAAACCCGACTTGATGATGACGAGAGATATGACGGCGCCGAGGTACGCTTCGAGCGAGACGCCGAACACCATGAACACGATGGCAGCCACCAGTGTTGATGTCGAGATGACAGCGTCGAGGCGGGCGTCCTCGCCAGAATTCACAAGCGAGTCGGAATGGACCTTGACGCCCACGCGCTTCACATAAATGCCGAGCCCGATTTTTACGAGCACCGCGACTCCCACAATGACAAGCGCCGGGACGTTGTAATCGGGTGTTTCGGGCGTGATGATTTTTTTGATGGATTCCGTAAGCGACGTGATGCCCGCATATAGCACCAGCAGCGAAATCACGAGGGCGCTCAGGTATTCGATGCGGCCGTAGCCGAACGGGTGCTTTTTATCGGGTTCACGCCCAGCGAGCTTGGTGCCGATGATGGTAATGAGCGATGCCGCCGCGTCGGAGAGGTTGTTCACCGCATCAAGTACGATGGCAATGGAATTGGTCATGAGGCCAATGACGGCCTTGAACCCCGAAAGGAACGCGTTTGCCAAAATCCCCACGACGCTCGTGCGGATGATGGTCTTATCGCGAGATTCCATTACTCCCATTCGATGGTTCCAGGAGGCTTGTGCGTCACGTCGTACCACAGGCTGCCGGCGCCTTCGGCTTCGAACTTGCGCCAGAGTCCTGCGAGCATTCCCTGGTCGATTTCGGCGAAGTTGGCGGTCATGGCTTCGGTGGAGTTCACCGGGCGCATCACGATGCAGGGCTTGTTTGCCGTACGGAGCGGGACGAGTACGACCGGCATCTGCCAAATCTTTTCGTACAAATCGTTTGCCTGCAGGAATTCGGTGCAGATGTTGTCGAACTTGCGGAGCGTATCGAAGTTTTCGCGAGTGGCGTACTGTTCCACAAGCTTCGGGTCTTCATCTGCAACAGAACCAATCTGGTAAATCACGCGGTTGATGGCCTTGAAGCGGTTGGCAAGTTCGGTAGAGAACTTTTCGCAATCCTTCCAGCTAAGGCCCGGTGTGGTGATGAGGAACGGCTGTGCGTAGGTACGGCCGTCGCCCTGCACGCCCACGCTCTTGATGGGGAGCAGGCGGCCAGCGATGTTGTTCGCCTTCAGGTAGTCGGCGAGGGACTGGCCTGATGTGTCGCGAACATCATCGAATTTCACGAGGTCATCGGTGAACTTGCCGTCGCTGCAGAGCAGGCGAACGCCGAGACCCGGACCCGGGAACGGGTGACGCCACACGAGGTTGTGCGGAATGCCCAGTTCTTCGCCGAGGGCGCGGACTTCGTCCTTGTACAGGTCGGCGAGCGGTTCGAGCACGAGTCCCTTTTCCATGAGATCCAAAACTTCTTGCACGCGGTTGTGGTGCGTCTTGATTTTGTCGGCGTTCTTGGTGCCGCCGCTTTCGATGGTGTCGGGGTAGATGGTGCCCTGCGCCATCATCCACTGGTTCGGATCGAGGTTGAGCTTCGCCATTTCCTCGTCCTTCACCGTCAAGAATTCCTTACCGATGATGCCGCGCTTGGTTTCCGGCGCGGTCACGCCCTTGAGCTTTGCGAGGAAGTGTTCGCTTGCATCGCGGATCTTGAGGTTGTTCATGCCTTCCTTCGTGAGGAAGTCCATAATCTTCTGGGATTCGCCGAGGCGCATCATGCCGTTATCCACATGCAGGCCGAGAACCTTTTCCGGTCCGAGCACGCGGTTCAGGAGCACGAATGCAACGGTGGAGTCCACGCCGCCGGACACGAGCAGGAATACCTTGCGGTCCTTGACCTGTTCCTTGATGCGTTCCGTGATGAGCGGCAGGTAGCTCTTCATGTTCCAGGTCTTCTTGGCACCCGTGAAGTCCACGAAGTTTTCGAGCAACTTCATGCCGAACTTGCTGTGGGTGACTTCGGGGTGGAACTGGATGCCGAAAATCTGGCGTTCGGGCTTGTCGCTGTCAAAAGCGACGGCGGCGATTTCGCAGTCCTTGGTGCTGGCCACAATCTTGTAGCCCTCGGGGAGCTTCGTGACCTGGTCGCCGTGGCTCATCCACATGGGGCTGGCCTTCGGGAGTCCCTTCAAAAGCGGGCACTTTTCGTCGCCGACGATGAGGTCGGCAATGCCGTATTCCTTGACCTTGCCCGGTTCCACGTGACCGCCCAACTGCTGGGCGATGAGCTGGTGACCGTAGCAGATGCCGAGTTTCGGCACCGGGAGGTTCAAAATTTCAGGATTGTATTCCGGTGCGTCGGCCGCGTACACGCTGCTGGGGCCGCCACTGTAGATGATGCCCTTCACGCCTTCGAGTTCAGAAACCGGGGCGGCAGGGGAGTGGATCTCGGTAAACACGCCCAAGCGGCGCACGCGGTTAGCAATCAGGTGGGCGTACTGCCCGCCAAAGTCTAAAACGGCAATTGTATCAACGTTCTTCATATAGAAAAAAAATAGAAATAATCTTAAGAGTAATTTATATATATTGCTGGTATGAATCGTTATTCATTGTATTGTTTGTGTGTTTTTTTGATGTTTTGGCTGTGGGGCTGCGGATCATCGGTCGACGTTGAAATGTTGGAGGGTACGTTTACGGCTCCCGTGAACGAGCCTTTTAAGGGGGCGGGTAAAAAGGTCCCCGAAAAGACGTTGCTCTTTGGGGCCTCCGCTTCGTTCAATTACGCCAAGGATCGTGAAATCCAGATGGACGTCAGCAACAAAGGCAAGACCTTTAGCGGGTCGCGACACTACGAGAACGACGCCTATGTGGAAGGGGTGGATTTGGTCATGCCTTCGAGCGATGTGGATTTTTTCTACAAGTTCGAGAGAATGCATTTCTCTGCCACCTTTGATTGGATGTACAAGCACGAGAAAGCCTTGGTCGATTTGTCGATCATTTTGAATCCGTACCCGTTCTTCCGGTTTGCCTATGGTACGAACCGGAGTTTTTGGGAAGCGGGCGTATATGGTGGTTTTGGTGGTCGCAAAGAAAAGGGAACATACTTGTACAACCGTTATTTTGCATCCCATACCGATATGGGTTATACACAACAACCTAGAGTTGATTCCAATCAAGTGGGGCAAGATCGTCAAACGAGGATTTATGCGGACCTGGGAGCTTATGGTTCCATCTATTTTTGGAATCGCCTAGCCTTGACGGCTTCGTTCTTGTCGTATGAACCTTGGGGGGCGGTGGCGGATTTGAATGGGGATAACTTGACGTTCCGGTTCCCGTGGCTTTACAGCCTGTATGGTGGTGCCTCGGTTTGGCTTGGCGACCATGTGAAGGCGTCTGCCGGCCCCATGGTGTTTTTTGGCGGGAAGGATCCCGTTATGGTATTGAACGCCTCCTTGGGCTTTTGGATGTAGGGAGGGAGTGGTATGCGTTTAAAGAAATTCTTTTTGCTCCTGGTACTGGCTTTTGCGTTTAGCGGTTGTACCAATATCCATGACGCAAAAATCGGGGTTGAACTGCCTCAAGAAAAAGGCAGTTACGATATATATGTGGATGGGAAATTTTATGCGTCGGTTATGGGAGGTAATTCTACAGGAGTGGTTGTTCGCGAAGGCAAACATCACTTGCAAGTGATGCGTTTTGGGCAAGTCGTATATGACGATACGGTTTCTGTAGGCAACGAAAATGGCGCGGCCGTCTATACGGGATGGGCGGTTGGGGGAATTCTGGCGTCGGGCATGGTTTTTTTGGGCGGAGTTCTTTGGCCCGTTGCGATTTTCTGGATTCCACCCATTATTGGATCCACGACTCGTGATGTCGATATTCTAGTGAAAGCGGCAGATGCCCCTGCCGATACGTTGATTCTTTACCAAGGCATTCTTGCACGTCCGCAAAAGTTTATGCATAATGTGGCGATGACCAAGGTCAACGATGGTGCCGGAGTGAAGACAATTTTGAAGGGAGCGTGCTACGATACGCAACGCCAAAGGGTCTGGGCAGTGGGCAATGAAAACGAGATGTATTCTTACGCCGTCAAGGAAATCCCCGTTTGCGGGCCGAACTCGAAAGTCATGAACTGCATTGTCGACGAAGAGTTCTGGAAACAGCTCCCTTGCCGTAAGTAATTAAACCGTCTTGTACTCGCCTTCGTTTAGAGCGAGACCGCCAACCATGCGGCGGGCGAGCTCGATGAGCGTCTGTGCGCCAAAACCGGTGGCTCCGTATTCAGTGTACTTCCACTTTTTGGTGACGAACGCTGTACCCGCGATGTCCCAGTGCGCCCAGGCGGTGTTTTCGGGGACGAACTCCTGCAAAAAGAGGGCGGCACTGATGGCGCCGGCGTCGCTGCCAGTGTTCTTGAGGTCGGCGAACTTGTCCTTGAGGGCGTCGGCGTATTCTTCTTCGAGCGGCATGCTCCAGAATTTTTCGCAGCTTGCTTCACCGCAGTTGATTACGGCGCGGGCGAGGTCGTCGTCGTTGCTAAAGAATCCGGCGACGGCGTAACCCAGGGCGCGAACCATCGCTCCGGTGAGGGTTGCGAGGTCAACGATGTGGGTCGCCCCGATGAGGCCTGCTTCGGCGAGCCCGTCGCTGAGCACCAGGCGGCCTTCGGCGTCGGTGTTGTCGACCATAACGGTCTTGCCGTTCTTGGCGGTAAAGATGTCGCCCGGCAGCACGGATTTGTTGCCGATGGCATTCTCGGCGAGGCAGAGTACAGCGCTCACCTTGACGGGCAGCTTGAGCTCGGCAATGGCCTGGATGGCGGCGAGCGCGGTTGCGGCGCCGGTCATGTCGCTGATCATTTCGCCCATGCCTTTGGCTTGCTTGAGGCAGAGACCACCGGTATCAAAGCAGAGTCCCTTGCCGACAATCACCAGGTGGTCCTTGGAGGTGCGGGCACTTTTGCCGGTACCGTTGAAGCTGATTGTCACCATGAACGGCGGGCGGGAACTTCCCTTGCCGACGGTCACGTGGCCCATGAAGCCTTCCTTTTCAAGTTGCTTGATGTCGCGGACCTTGATGGAGAGGCCGGGGGTATACTTAGCGACGGTCTTTGCCCTCTCGACGAAGTCGGCGGGGGTGAGGTCCGCCGCGGGCGTGTTCACCAGGTTCTTGACTAGGGTGACAGCCTTTTGCTCGATGGCGACATCGGCGGCGATTTGCTTGAAACTGGCGGCGCGATCGCCGGCAACGATTTCGAACGTCACCTGGAAGCGATTCTTTTTGTTTGACTTGTACGCGTCGAACTTGTAGTCGGCGTAGTGGAGGCCATGGGCAATCGCCTTGAATTGTTCGTCGGCGGCGTCGGCGAGCATGAGGCTCACGACGGGGATTTGCTTTTGGGCGGCACGGTTCGCGAGCCTGAAGGCTGCCATGCGGAGGTGGTCGAGGCCGCTTATGCCTCGTTCCTTGGCGGCGTCCACAAAGAAGGTGGGCTTGTTGTCGATTTCCAGGAATTCCAGGTCTTCAAACACGCCGTCGCCGACGCCCTTGAGAACGGATTCAACCTGCTTTTCGCCATTTTCACTGAGGACGGCGGAGAACTGCACGGACTGCTTTACGAAAAAGAGGGTGTTGGCGTTTGCCTTGCCCGATTCTTTGGAGACTATATTCAATTTCATAATGCCTTAAATCTAATATTTTTGCTATAATAACTAATGGAAAACTTTAAAATGGAGTGAATCATGAATATCAAAATGAAATCCATTGCTGCTGTATTGACTATGGCCGCGGCTGTGATGGCGCAGGAACCGGCGCCTGCCGCCGCCCCGGCTGCCGCGGAGCCTGCTCCCGCTGCAACTGAACCGGCGCCTGCCGCCGCCCCTGCAGAAACCGCCGCCCCCACAGCAGAGGCCGCCACCCCTGCAGCAGAGGCTGCCGCCCCTGCAGAAGAAGCTGCCGTCCCGGTGGCCGTACGCGATGGCGCCGCCCCGACCCCGGCCCCAGAATCGGCTCCTGTTGCCGCTCCGGCCCCGACCGAGACTAAGACCACCAAGGTGATTTACCAGCCGGTGTACGAGGATCCGAACGCGAACCGCTCCGAGCCTGTGCATGTGGTCTATGTCACTCAAAAGCCGGGAAAGGATTCGGTGAGCTTTGACGAACTTCGCGGTCTTGTTCCCATGAAGCTTTCGTTCGGTATCCAGGGATTCATTGGTTCTTACATCATTAGTGGCGATTACGACGATTCCTACTACCGCGACGAAATCGAAGACTACTCGGGCATGGCCTGGCGCGCAGGCGGCTTTGTGGTGGTTCCGTTGAACGAATACACCGTGGGTTTGAAGATTGGCGTGGCCTACGACCAGAGCATTGCCAAGAATTCGGGTTACGTTTGCAGGGATTATTCCGATTGCGTGAATGCCAAGGTGCGCTTCTCCCAGAGCAAGATCGACATCCCGCTCCTCTTCTCGTTCAAGGGACCGCGTTCTTCGTTCTCGTTTGACATCGGTACCGAACTGGATGTTCCCATCAAGGATGAATTCCGCGTGGATCTTGAAGGCAGCGGCGTGAGCAAGCTCGACATGATTGACAAGGAAAACCGCGAGATGCTGGACTGGAACATTGTGTTTGGCTTTGCCCTGAAGGCGAACCAGTATGTTGGCATGGATTTCCGCTTCAACATGGGCCTCTCGGACATGTACGACGTGAGCCAGAACAGCAACCTCAAGATGTTCAAACTGGATGATCTCTCGTCGGCTTCCTTCATGATTGGTCTTTCTATCTACCCGTTCTAGTTTATGGTCCTTCCTGTTGTAGCCGTTGTTCTTGGCTTGATCATTTTAGTGTGGAGTGCCGACAAGTTTGTGGACGGCGCCGTTGGCGTGGCCAGCTTTTGCGGCATGAGCACCCTTTTGATTGGCATGGTGGTCGTGGGCTTTGGTACCTCGGCTCCAGAGATGGTCGTCTCGGCGATTTCTGCCTTGCAGGGAAATCCGGCGCTCGCCTTGGGCAACGCTTACGGCTCGAACATAGCGAACATCGCTCTCATTTTGGGCGTGACCGCGCTCATCACTCCGGTCATTGTAAAAAAGAGTGCCCTCAAGCGTGACTTGCCGGTGCTCATCGCGATTACCGCCGTGGCGGTGTTACTTGTAGTGGATGGCTCCGTGAGCCGCCTTGACGGCGTGATTCTGCTTTTGCTTTTTGCAGCCGTGATGGTTTTTAACATTTGGAGTGAGCTGCGCGCCAAAAAAAAGGGCGAGTTCCTCGATACCGACATCCTCGAAAACGATCCCGCCGAGAAGGCGCCGCTGGGCAAGTCCCTTTTGTGGCTTTTGCTCGGGCTTTTGCTTTTGGTGGCAAGTTCCCGTGCCCTGGTGTGGGGCGCCGTGGAGATTGCGCAGGCGCTCGGTGTGAGCGATTTGCTCATTGGCCTTACGATTGTGGCCGTGGGGACCTCGCTCCCCGAACTGGCTAGCTCCATTGCCGCGGCACGCAAAGGCGAGGACGACCTTGCCGTGGGCAATATCATTGGCTCGAACCTCTTTAACACACTCGCTGTCGTGGGTATCGCCTCGACGATTTCGCCGATGGAAAAAATCGAATCGATGGTGATTTGCCGCGATTTGCCGGTGATGTCGGCACTTACGGTTTTGCTCTTTGTGTTCTGCCTTCCCATGCGCGGAAGCAAGATTGGTGCCGACGGAAAGCGCATTGGCCGCATCAACCGTATCGAGGGTACCGTATTTCTCGTTGCCTACGTGGGCTATATCGGCGTGCTTATTGCGCAGGCGACCGGAGTCTTGAAGTAGCGTGCTTTTCCATTCCTGGTATTTCATTCTGTTTGCGGTCGCTGTCGTAGGGCTATACTACGCGGTTCCCGTGGGCAGGGAGAATGCCTGGGGCGGTAAGTTCCGCCGTGTACTGATTCTCGGTGCGAGCCTCTACTTTTATGCGGTGTGGCGCCCCGAGTACCTTGCGCTTATCCTTGCGACTATCGGCGTTGACTACACTATGGCGCGCTTTATCGAAAGGTTTGGCCGGAGTGCGGATGGTTCATCCGGCACAAATCCTAAGCGCCGCATTGCACTCGTAGTTTCGCTCTGCTTTGATCTCGGGCTTCTGTTTGCGTTCAAGTACCTGGGATTCTTCGAGGAAACGTGGAACACGCTTGTCGCCCCGTGGATGGGCATGCCGTTGAACCTGCCCAAGTTGCTGCTCCCGATGGGCATTTCTTTCTACACGTTCCAGAGCCTGAGCTACGTGATAGACGTTTATCGCGGGAAGATCCCTGCATGCAGGAACATTGCGAATTACGCGCTGTATGTGACGTTCTTCCCGCAGCTGGTGGCCGGCCCGATCGAGCGTGCCCCGCACCTGATGCCACAACTTGCCCTTGAGCATCGCTTCGATGTTGCTGATTTGCAGACGGGCATGTTCCGCATTATGCAGGGCTTCTTCAAGAAGGCGGTGCTGGCAGACCACCTGGGCGTATTCGTAGATGCGGTGTTCAACCAGGTCGCTGCCGGGTATGCCATGCAAATGTCGCCGCTCGACCTTGCCATTGCGGGCGTGTGTTTCACCTTCCAGATATACTTCGACTTCTCGGGCTACTCGGATATCGCTATCGGCATCGCGCGGATTTTTGGCGTGCGCCTGATGGAAAACTTCAACGCGCCCCTGCTAGCGACAAGCATCTACGACTTCTGGAAGCGCTGGCACATTTCGCTCACGAGCTGGTTCCGCGAATACGTGTACTTTAGCCTCGGCGGTTCGCGCAAGGGGCGTCCGCTTGCGGTAGTGAACGTGCTTATCGTATTTTTCTTGAGCGGGCTGTGGCACGGCGCTGCATGGACTTTTGTGGCGTGGGGCGTGTGTCACGGTGTCGCGTATGTGCTGGAACGCCCGTGGCGAAAACTCCCGGTAAAGCACCCGTGGCTCGGTCGCATCAAGACGTTTGCGCTTGTTGTGCTGTTCTTCACTTTGTTCCGTGCGCCGGATTTCGCATCGTGGGTCAACTACATGGCGGCGCTCTTTAATTTTGGTTCGTTCGGCGATGTGGTGGATGCGTTTCGCAGCGCAATTTGGGGCGGTGTTGCCGTGCCCCGTGCCGTGCTGGTCAGTTGCGCCGTGGGGCTTTCGATTTGGGGCGCACGGGCGCTTATTACCCGTGGAGGTACGCGTGGTGCTGTCGTGGGTGATGAACCCGGTGCGTGGCGTTGGACCTGGAGCCTTGTCTATCTGTTGGCAATCATTTTCCTCGGCCGCTTTAGCGGGCAGGGCTTCATTTACTTCCAGTTCTAGGAGCGACGATGGATACTAAGACTAAAATCGCTCTCTGGTGCGTTCGCGGGCTCGGCCTGCTTTCCATTGCATTGCTCGTGATTTTCTTTAGCGGGGCGTTCCCGCAGTGGTTTACCGGCAGGGGAGACCTCTTCAGGCTCACCTCCGTCAAGCAGTACGAGGAAGTTGTCGACAAGCCGTATCATCCCGACGAAAGCGTGCATACCGCGCCGCTCGATTCGGGTATCGTGTGGTGGCTGGGTGACAGTTTTAGCCGCGTGCAGTTCGGCCACAAGCCTCTGCCCGAGGCGGTTTCGGACAAACTAACTGAAGCGGGCGTGGGTAAGGTTGCTGCGGTGGATTACATCGACCTGCAGGGCTCCCCGAAATCGCTCTTTGCGCTCGCCGCTGCCCGCGCGAAGGAAGGGATGCCCGCTCCGAAAGTCATCGTGGTGGAATGTGTCGAACGCAATGTGTATGCGAACTTCGGTGCGAATGCGGTATTCGATTATGGTGACGTGGCGCCCTGGAACGAGGGCAAGGGTCTTGGTTCGAAAGTCAAGCGCATCCGCCGTCGCGCCTTCCTTGAGGCTCCGGGAACAGTCGACTTCAAGCTGCGCAGGTTCCCGCCGGTGGCCGAAATCCGTGAGTTGACCGATACCTGGCGTTATGCGCTCTACAGGGACAGGCATCCCGATGCGAAGGTCTGGCGTCGCCCCATGATAAAGGCGTATGACGGTACGATACAACCCCTGCCGGCTATGGCGGAGGTTGCGGACCACCTCCTTTATTCTCCGGATTCCGTCGTGGTTGGTGTTGGCCCGGACTTTGCACCGGAAAATGCGGCTCTTATGAAGAACCTCCGGCAACTCGATTCGCTTGCGTGGACTTTCGGCGCGCGCCTACTGTTCGTGATGCCTCCGAACAGGAATTCGCAATGGGACGATGGATTCAATATCCGATATGACGGCTTTTTTGATAGATTCCTCCTAAACGGCATTCAATTTGTCAATCTAGAAGACCATTTTTCCAAAATTCGCTGCAGGAATCTTAACGGAGTCCCGGAAGAGATTTTCTGGAGGACTGATTCACACTGGAACGGAAAAGCGCATGCCGCGGCGAGCGAGGCTATCGCGGAAAAGCTAATACGGATGATTAAGAAACCCGAGCCATTCTTGCCGGAAGATCTTCGGCTTTTGCGTGTGGTTCCTCGCGGGTTCAGAAAATATGTACAGAGTGGTGTCGCCACCTCTCGAGATTAAGTAGGCGGGAAGAACAGGTACGCGATTGCAATTGCCGAGATGATGCCCACGGCATCGGAAATGAGTGCGCAGGTGAGGGCGTGGCGCGTCTTCTTGATGCCCACGGAACCGAAATAAACTGCGATGATGTAGAACGTGGTGTCGGTTGCGCCTTGGAACATGTTGCTGAGGCGCCCGGCAAAGCTGTCTGCACCGAAGGTCTTCATGGCGTCGATCATCATGCCGCGTGCACCGCCTCCGCTCAGGGGCTTCATGAATGCGGTGGGGAGAGCGGGAACTACGTCGTTGCCGATTCCGAAGCAGGCGAGAACCCACGAGATTCCGTTCATGACCAGGTCCATCGCTCCGCTAGAACGGAATACGGCGACACCCACGAGGATGGCGACCAGGTAGGGAATGACCATGACTGCCGTGTGGAAACCATCCTTGGCGCCTTCGACAAAGGCTTCGTAGGCCTGCACCTTCTTGTACACGGCGAGGGCCATGAATGCGACAATCAGGCCGAGTAGCACGATTCCGCTGATGAAGAGGCTCGTGGTGCCGATGGCTTCTGCGGTGAGGTGGCTGAAGTAGACCATGATGGCGATGACGCAGGCCGAAAGCCCGCCAAGCCAGGCGACCGTCACCGGGTCCTTGAGTTTTACTTTTTGGAAAAAGCTGATGGCGATGATGCCCGCGATGGTGCTGAAGAACGTAGAGAGGAGGATTGGGAGGAACACGTCGCTCGGGTTTGCCGCTCCCATTTGGGCACGGTACGTCATGATGCTCACCGGGATGAGCGTAAGGCCGCTCGCGTTGAGCACGAGGAACATAATCTGCGAGTTGCTTGCGACGGTCTTGTCTTCGTTGGGGTTGAGTTCCTGCAGCTGCTTCATCGCCTGCAGGCCCATCGGGGTGGCCGCGTTATCGAGTCCGAGCATGTTCGCGCTGATGTTCATGAGCATCGTGCCCACGACCGGATGGTCTTTCGGAACTTCGGGGAAGAGCCTGCTGAACAGCGGGGAGACGATTTTTGCGAGAATCTGTACGGCTCCCGCCTTTTCGCCAATCTTCATGATGCCGAGCCAGAGGCTGAGTATGCCCGTGAGGCCGAGGGCGATTTCGAACGCGGTTTTCGACATGTCGAACGCGCCCATGATAGTCTTGTTGAAGATTTGGGTGTCGCCGAAGGCGATCCACTGCACCATGCACGCGATAAACGCACCAAAGAAGAAGATGAGCCAAATGATGTTTAAGACCATGGCTTAAATGTTAGTAAAAAGTGGTTGTTAAATCTCGGCTGAAGCGAGCTCGTTGCCGTCGTCGAGCCTGTGGATGCTGAATTTGGCGGGAGAGGCTGCGGTCGCGCTTTCGTAGAGGGCGAAGGTCGGCGGGTTCCCGCCCTTGGGGAGGCTCGTGGAACCCGGATTCACGAGCAATACGCCTTTGAAGTTCTTCTCGCATTTCCAGATGTGCGTGTGCCCGTAGATGTAGGCGTCTATCTTTCTGCCGTTCAGTTCCAGGTCGTTCGGGGCGAGCGTGTGGAGCGCATCTGTCGGGAAGCATTCCGGCATAAAGATGTGCCCGTGGCTCAGGAACAGCGTCGTTTCTGCGGGCGTAGCGCCTGCGCAGTCATCTTTCACGACGGCGAATTCATCCTCGATGGGCATGTCGAGCATCATCAGGTCGACATCTGCATCGCAGTTCCCGCGGACCGCGACGATGCGCTCCTTGTAGGGAGCAAGCGCATCGACGACCCCCATGGGGCCGTGGCCCGCCGGGAGCGGGTTGCGCGGTCCGTGATAGAGCGTATCGCCCAGCAAAAAAATCTTGTCGCAGTTGAATTTCTCGAAAAACGAAAGTGCCTGACGGGCCGCAATCGCGGAACCGTGAATGTCAGATAGAATTAATGCTTTCATTCCTCAAACCTACTTCACCACAATCATCGGGCTGGTTTCGCTCAGCAGGTAGTTCCATTCCTCGCGGATTTTTTCGTATTCGCTTGGGTCGGCGTACAGGGCGAACGTGGTCCATTTGATGCTCGACTCGGCGACATTGCCGTTGCTGCTTGATTTGCCCTTTTCAAAGCTCACGTAGTCGGGCGTGCGCTGGAACTTCTTGGGACCTACGATGCTTACGGTACGACCGCTGGCCGCCTTGACGGTAAGGCTGTAGCTGAACTGCGTCTCGTGCGGCATGCGGATGGGGTGGTGACGCTTGGCGACCTTTGGGAGCTTGAACAGGCTGCGTTCCCACACGTTGGGGAAGCGCCCCTTGAGTTCGGAGCCGCCCTGCCCAAAGTAGCCCTTGGAAGTGTAGGTGGTGATGAGCACGAGCGGTTTGTTGAACTCGCTCAGGTTCTCGATCTTGATGTTGCTGATGCCCACGTCGGGAACGCCGGCGGCCATGAAGTCTTCGAGCAGCTGCTCCTGTTCCTTGGTCTCGCGGCCATAAAAGCGGTTGCGGATGGTGCTTGCGAACTTGCCCTGCAGCGCCACCGAGTCGCGGAACTCGCAGGTGCCGTCGTCTGCAATGTACAGGCGGTGGTCAATGGCGATCTGGTGCTCCTGGTTGTCTTCCAAAATCGGGGTCGTCATCACGCGGCTATTGTCGTCGTCAATGACGAGGGCGACCTTGCCCTCCATGTCGAGCGGCACGGGGCGCTCGTTACCCGTCTTGTCGGTTGCGTCAACCCACATCTCGCTCACCTTATCCTGTTTGGGGATGTAGAGGATCATGTGGTTGAACTGCTGGATGGTGGGGAGGTGCTCGAAGCCTTCCTCGGTGAGGTGGATGGCGGCGAGGTAGCTCTTGACGCCGATGGCCTGCAGCATTTCCTTGAGTAAGAGCGCCATGTCCTTGCAGTCGCCACGACGCTCCTTGAGTGTCACTTCGGCGGTCTGCGGGATAAGGCTATGACCGCCGAAGCGGACATCGCGGTAGCGGATGTCGTGGCGCACAAAGCGCACAATCGCCTTCACGGCCTCGTCGCCCAGGCGGCTCCCGCGCACCTCGAACGCTTTTTCGCGCACGCTCACGGCCTGCTTGAACTGGTGCTTGATCAGGTTCTGGTAATCTTCACCCACGGCGGCCCATTCTTGCTTGCCCGTGAGCATGAGGCCTGCGCCAAAGTCGCGGTACACAGGCATGTAGAGCTCCTTGCGCACCACCACAGGGTTGTCGATTTTCCACTCAACACCGCCCTTGATGTTCTTCTTTTCGAGCGGACCGTATTCTTCGGTGACGAACCTGGTGGTGTCGGCGTAAATGCGGAAGATGCTTTCGCCCACGGGAACGTCCTTGCTGCTCATAAAGTCGGTGTAGGGAATCATGCCCTTGTTCTCGATGTTCGTGCGGCTGAATTGCAAATAAATGAAGTCGCCGGGAGCAAGTTCCTGCAGCGGGAAGTGCGCGGTTTGGCTCTCGTTGCCGCCGCCAATCTCGGTGGCGTAGGTGATGTAGGCGCCCGAGAGGTTCACCTTTTGCTTGAGGTTCCAGTTGCTGTCGTAGACCTCGAGCGCGTTCAGGTAAATGCGGTCGAATCCCGGCAAAAAGTCGAAGGTGAACTCGCGGTAAATTGCCGAGCCGCGTTGGTCCAGCACTTCCATGAGCATCTCTTCGCTGCGGGTCCAGCTAAAGCCCTTGTCGCTTGAGCCCTTGGCCGCTTTGAGCATTTCTTTGTGGTAGTGCACCACCGCGGGGAAGTCTCCCTCCACGCCGGCCTTCTTGGCATCGGGACGCAATAGCGACTTGAGGTCGTGCGTGCGTTCCTCCACCGGGGTGATCGGCTTTTGCAGGGTTTTGTTGTCGGCCTTGCCGAGGAACGCCTTGGTCGCGCTCAAAAAGCTCTTGGCTTCTTCGTTGTCGGCCTTGAGGGCGAGCGCCTTGGTGAGGGATTTTTCGGCGTCTCGGTAGTTGCGGCTGTAAAAGAGGATTTTGCCCTGCATGGTCCACAGCTTGTAATCGTTTTTCTCCTTGGCGAGCGTCTCTTCGCTAATGGCGCGCGCCTCCTCGTAGCGGCCCAAGAACACGAGCGCGTCCGTCAGGGTCTCGCCCAGCTCCTTGCTCATGCCAAAGCGGCCGCGTACGCCGTAAAGCACGTCCACCGCCTCGGCGTACTGGTCCAGCCCCATGTAGGTCTTGGCGAGGTATACGCCCAGTCGGCTGCTCGGCTGCGTGTCGTACAGGCGCTGCACCACCATGAGCGACTGGTGGCGTTGCCCCAGGCCCCACAGGGCGTCCGATAGGTTGATTACGTATTCGGGGTTGTTGGGCGTGTAGCGCAGCGCTCCTTCGGCGCATTCGCGAGCGTGCCCGTAGTCGAACAGCGCCTCGTACATTTCGCCCAATATGCTCAGCAGCTTGCCGTTCTTACGCACAAGTTCCATCTGGCTCGTAAAGTAGCTGATGCCCGGGCCGTAAAGCTCCTTCATTTGGTAAACGAACCCGCAGTTGATCAGGTAGAGCGGTTCCTCGGGGTCCATCTTGTTGGCACGTTCAAAGTAGCTGAGGGCCACCAGTGGCTGGTTCTCGATGAGTCGCAAAATGCCCACCTGGCTCATGATGGCCGCGTTGAACTTGCGCTGTTTTTTGGCGCTCTCGGTGTCGGTGGGCTCGGTGGCGGGCTTTGCACCCACGGCGAGGCCTTCTACCGCGTGGTCCATCACCTTCGCGTATTTCTTTTGGTTGATTCCCTGGGTCCAGGTGGCGATTAGTATACCGCGGCCGTCATCGTAAAAGTAGCGGCCCTTGTAGGTGAAGTCGAACTTGTTCACCGTGTGGGTGAGGGTGAATTCCTGCGCGTAGCGGTCGCCCACCTTCACTCGACGGACTTCCATGCTGGGTTCGTTGGGGTCCACGCCTAGGCGCACCAAAAGCACCTTGAACAGGTCCTGCTGGCTAACTTCCTCGCTCGGCACTATCACGCCGTACACGAACAGCGAGATGTCCTCGGCCTTGTTGCTGAGCACCAGGTCGGGGTCCTCGTTTTGGCGGGCAATCC
This sequence comes from Fibrobacter sp. UWP2, assembly GCF_900141705.1. Taxonomy (NCBI): domain Bacteria; kingdom Pseudomonadati; phylum Fibrobacterota; class Fibrobacteria; order Fibrobacterales; family Fibrobacteraceae; genus Fibrobacter; species Fibrobacter sp. UWP2. The sequence goes on along the minus strand of NZ_FQYM01000017.1, from coordinate 24,048 downwards.
CCATCCAGTAGTGCCAAAGGGTGTCCTTCACGCTCCAGCTGTAGCCCAACGCGTCGTTTGTGTATTGCTGTACGCGTTCGGGCGAGAGTTCGGGGCCCTGCTCTTGCGGGATTTCCTTGAGCTCGAAGCCTGCGAAAAACGCCTTCCACTCGTCCTTGAGTGCACCCTCGTCCAGAGCCACGTCGGTCGCCGAGAGGCTCAGCGAGTAGACCCGGTTCCCGGCTCCGGTCACAAGTCCCACCGCCTCGTAGGGCGTCTCGTAGCGCTTGCCCGCCACGTCAAAGAACGCGCCCGTGACCCCGAACGCCTCCTCCGGGTAGGTTTCGGCGCGGGTGGCCTTTTTGCCGCTCGCCTCGTAGGTCTGCATTTCCATTTGCGCACGGTCCATGAGCCTTAGCGGTTCGCCCGAGGGGAGTTCCACCTCGACCAGCACTGCCCTGCGACCCGAGGTCGCGTTGTAGAACTCGTAGGGGGCGCCGTCGTCGCCGCCTATCACGCTCCAGCCGCCGTCCGGGATTTTAAAGGAGTAACCGCGCGTGTCGATTTTGCCGCCCTTGATGCTCGCCGACGCGCCCTTTTTGCCGCCCGCCTGTGAGTCTGCTGGGTTGTTGTAGGTGCTGCCGGAACCGTAGTCGTCGTAATAGCCGTCGGAGCCGCTGTCGCTGCCCTCGGGGCCGCTTTCGGTGAGGGGGGCGCCGCTGCCGGCGCACGAGACTAGCGACAAGGCGAAAAACAGTGCGGATAGCGGGGCGCAGGCATTATGAAGGCTGTTCTTGGACACGAAAAAATTCATAAGTGCAAAGATACAAAAACGATTTGGGGATGTTGTTTGTAAATTTAAATTACGGATGAAGCGGATTATATTTAGCTAGATTTTTTATGAAAAAAAGTTTTGGGGGCTTTATGAAGCATTTGGTTTATGTTTTGGCGCTTGCGTTGACGTTACTGTTCGCCGCCTGCGGCGACGACGACAGCAGCAGTTTCGTGAGTCCGGAAAAGGAGACGAGCAGCTCCATTGCCGAGTCATCCTCGGAGCAGGGCAGAGGGAATCCATCCAGTCCTTCCTCCAGCAGTAGCAGCGCCCAATCTTCGTCGAAGAACAGTTCTTCTTCTGCAAAATCCAGCCCGTCCACCGACTCCAAGAGCAGCTCTTCTGTAAAGTCGAGCAGCTCGGGGGCAAGTTCTTCTTCGATGAAGGCCTGTACCGAAGAGGGGCACATGATTCAAAGGACGAATTCGAAGACGAATGAGAGAGACTGGTACGTATGCCAGGATGGTTTTTATGTTCCATATATTGAGTCCAGCTCCTCGTCCGTGCCTACCAGCAGCTATTTCGACATGGACAGCCTTTACAACAGCACAAAGTCCTATGGAGAGTTCAAGGATCCGCGTGACGGGCAAACGTACAAGACTATCGTGGTTCCCTATGGAGAATATTTTGGTGCCGAGTCACTGACGGTTCTGGCGCAGAACCTGAATTATGGAACGCAGGTCAAGTTGGGAACTTTGGAATTTGACGATTCCCGCGTTGAAAAGTTCTGTTACGATGATGATCCGTGGTATTGTGACAACGGGTTCGGTGGGCTGTACAGCTGGAGTGAGGCGATGGGCCTCCCGAAGGCCTGCGACAGCGTGTGGACGGGCACGACTCCTGCTTGCCCGGATTCCTTGTATCCTGGAGTTATATACGATGCTGAATGGGACCGCTACATTTATCAGGGCGTATGCCCCGATGGCTGGCACGTGATGAACCGTAGGGAGTATTTTTCCTTGAAAGGGGAATTTGATAGCGGATATCAATTGCTTTCCAAAATAAGTGAAGGAAGTAATTACCATGGCTTCTCGGCCCTTTATGGTGGTGGGGCTTTTTACGAGGAAGATAGTTTTCATTATGATTTCATTATGAATGCCAAACTCCATAGGGGACTTTTCTGGGTTCCCCATGATAAACAGCCGCTTTTGGGTGGTGCAGTAATTTTAGCAGATGGCTATGTTGAACATGGAATGACGACTGGAGCGTACCCCAAATATGACGGTCTGTCCGTCCGCTGCGTAAAGGATTACTAGTCCCGCATCAAGACGTTCCTGGCGGTTCAAAATAAAGCCCGAGTTTCGTGAAGCCCGAAGGGACTAACAGTCTGATTGAGACCGTTCGCGCTACACTCTGGTTAATATACTCTGGTATGCGCTCACTCTCGCCATCACGCCTCGTTAATACGAGGCGCTTATGGCTCACAGAGGGCTGAGCAGTTACCGCGCTGCACACGTACCTAGCGGTAACATTACATAACGGAGCCCCTCTCGTGATTCTTTGCGGAGAGGAGGCGTTTCGCAAAGCAAACACTTCAACGAAGTGATCGTCGTGAGCCAAAAGCGGCACTGCGCAAGCGTGCCGTGTTGGGGAGAGCGAGTGAGAAACCGGAGGTTCTTAACAAGCCAACGAACGAGCGGTCTGTATGAGCGTGCGAAATGCCACTCGAAGCAAACATATTTCCGTTAGGGACGTTCTTTTCTAGTGGGGACATCCGATGCTGACTTTCGTCAGCATGACGTTCTGCAGGACTGTCCTCTTCGACGAAAAGAAGGAGGACCCCGCCTTCGCGGGGTTGACAGCGGTTAGTTGACAGCGGTCGGGGGCGTTACGGGGGTGCCCCCCGTTAGAGGGGGTAGGCGGCAACGCAGTGCCGCCGAGGGGGAGGCTTCCCCCGTCCTCCGTTGCCGGTTTGCCCGATTTTTTGTATCTTTACGCCCGTCAACGCACCATCCTGCCCCCAAAAGCGGGATGAAGCAATTTCACAATAAAACAAAAAAGGATCCAATAATGGCTCTCAAACTCGGTATCAATGGTTTCGGCCGCATCGGCCGTATGGTCTTCCGCGCTGCTGTGGAAAACTTCTCCAAGGACATTACTGTTGTCGGTATCAACGACCTTCTCGACGTTGACTACCTCGCTTACATGCTGAAGTACGACTCCGTGCACGGCGCTTTCAAGCACGACGTGTCCTTCGAAGGCAACTTCCTCATCGTCGATGGCAACAAGATTCAGGTGTTCGCCGAAAAGGATCCGACCAACATCACTTGGGGTGCCCTCGGTGTTGACGTTGTCGTGGAATCCACTGGCTTCTTCCTGACCGACGAACTCGCCCGCGCCCACATCAAGGCCGGTGCCAAGAAGGTCATCATGTCTGCCCCGTCCAAGGACGCTACTCCGATGTTCGTCTACGGCGTGAACCACACCACCTATGCCGGTCAGGACATCATCTCCAACGCTTCCTGCACCACCAACTGCCTCGCCCCGATGTCCAAGGTCCTCAACGACAAGTTCGGCATCAAGCGTGGCCTCATGACCACCGTCCACGCTGCTACTGCTACGCAGAAGACCGTCGACGGCCCGTCCAAGAAGGACTGGCGCGGTGGCCGCGGCATCCTCGAAAACATCATCCCGTCTTCTACGGGTGCTGCCAAGGCCGTGGGCAAGGTTCTCCCGCAGCTCAACGGTAAGCTCACCGGTATGAGCCTCCGCGTTCCGACCTCCGACGTTTCCTTCGTCGACCTCACTGCCGAACTCGAAAAGCCGGCTACCTACGAAGAAATCTGCAAGGCCATGAAGGAAGCTTCTGAAGGCGAACTCAAGGGCATCCTCGGTTACACCGACGAAGCTCTCGTCTCTACCGACTTCCGCAACGACGCTCGCACTTCCATCTTCGACGTCAAGGCTGGTATCCAGCTCGACCCGACCTTCGTGAAGGTTTGCGCCTGGTACGATAACGAATGGGGCTACAGCAACAAGGTTTGCGAAATGGCCCGCGTCATCACCAAGTAATTTGGTCGCATTGCGAATTTAGAGCGGTTCCCTTTTTGGGGACCGTTCTTTTTTTTGTAGTCACGAAAATTACAGATAAAAGAAAATCCCTTTTCGTTTATGCGAAAAGGGATTTTTTCGTCACGCGGGGAGGGGCCTTGCGACCCGCGTATTTTTTACAGCAGTCCGACGATCGCAGAGAACAGGGCGTCGGCGAGCGGGTTGGTTTCCAACCCTTCGAACACGCTGAACTGGTTGAATACAATCTTGCCCTTGCCAAACGGCACCATCTGCAGGTCCACGCCGTTCTTGATTTCTCCTTCCTTGAGGCTCACGGAGCGGGCGAACACGGTGGCGTTCGGGAGCTCGTTGAGCGAGAGGCCGGGCATTACGGCGGCGGCAAAGTGGTCGAGCACGTTCTCTCCACCGAACACCGGCAAGAGCTTGGAGTCCTTGGGCAGGTAGTGCAGGCTGGTTTCGCTCGCACCGGTGGTCCAGTGCGCTTCGAGGGCAAAGTCAAACTGATGGCTCTGGTTCAAAAAGTCGATGTCGTCCTGGGTCATGTCGGAGAGCAAGAGCGTCTTGCCACCGTTCTTGGTCACGTCCACGATCTTGTCGAGGATTTCGTCGGGCCAGGAACTGAGGTTCGCGGTGAAAATGACCTGCTCGGGGCCGGTGAGGGCCGCCAGGGCGTCGCTTGACTCTTCGCTGTTGTCGAGGAAGCAGACCTTCTTGATGGCGTCCTTCACGTTGACCTGGTCAATAACGAACAGGTCTTCGGTGGAAGTCTGGACTTCTTTCTTGTCGTCCTTGAGCGTAAGTTTGATTTGGTACTTGCCGGTGCTGCGCGGGGCGACCAGCGTGCAAATGCCGAACTGGGTGAGGCTTGTCTTGCCGGCCTGTTCCTCGGGGTTTTGCGTTTGCGTCGAGAGAACCTTGCCCTTGGCGTCAAGGACGCTGATGTCGACGCTCACGTTTTCGAGGCGGCTGTTGTTCAAGAGCGTGAGCTGGAAGCTGATTTCGCTTTGCGGGGCGGCCACGTGCTCGATTTCGCTCACCAGGATGCGGGCGGGCGCGGTGATTTCTTTGCAGAATTCCTCGAGACCCTTGCTCTTGCGGTTTTCGTCGCAGAGTCCGTAAAAACTGGTGCCGAAGTCGGACCAGTAGTTCAAGAAGAAGCCGGCGATTTGCGGATTGCTCTGGAACGCGGTAATCTGGTCGAGCTTGCTCTTGATGGCGATGCGGTTCACGTCGTTCTTGAACGAGGCCATGTCGGTCCACACGGAGAGCTCGGATTCAGAGACGAAGTCCTCGAGCTGCTTGTAGAGGTTCTTGATGGACTTCTGGTTCTTGGAGCTGCGCGGGCCTTCGATGTTTGTCGCCTTGGCGGGCAGCAACGTGTGGTTCTGGAGCGTCACAAGCATCTTGTTCTCGATGTCGTTCACGCTCTCGTCGCCGTCCTGGAACTGGCTGTCGCCGAGTCCTGAGTCGGGCACCATCAGTTCCTCTTCGCTGTCCTTGTTAAAGCAGTGGGCGAGGAAGTGGGTGTAGGCCGCGTTGGGGCTCAGGCGCGGATTCACCTGGAGGGAGGCGTACTGCGAAATGCGGTCCACGGTCACGGGCAACAGCTTGCCGGTGTCGCGGTGGTAGTTGCCCTCATTGTCAATGAAGATGCTGTCGAGGTTGCTAATGGCGGGGCGGGTCATGTCGACCGGGCTAATGGCGTTCAAGAGCTTGTTGCCGTTCTGCAGCATGAACGTGCCGTTCTCGGAACCCAGCACCCAAATGGCGATGCTCGGGTGGTGGTGTTGTTCCTTGACAATGTCGTTGATGAGCTTCTTGACGATTTCGAGGCCCTGCGGTGTGGACCGCATGGTGTGGATCGGGAATTCCTGGAACACCAAAAGGCCTATTTCGTCGCAAATGTCCAGGGCTTCGGTGCTGAGGGGGGCGCCGCAGCTGCGGATTGCGTTGAACCCGGCGGCCTTGACCGCGAGCAGGTCCTTGCGGAGGTCCGGGTTGTTGGTAGTCCACAAACCGCCTTTGCTCCACTGCTGGTTGTAGCCCACGCCCTGGATCTTGAGGATGGAGTCGTTGAGGTAGAAGTCGCCCTTGATGCAGTCGAACTTGCGGAAGCCGAACGTCCTCACCACGGAGAAACTGAATTCAGGGTTCTTGCCCTTGGAGGTTTTGTTTTCCATCTGGGCTTCGAGGGCGAACAAGTTGGGCTTATCGAGGCTCCACACGCACTTGTCGCGCTTCCAGTCCTTGATGGAGAACACGAAACGCTGGGTGGTGTTCTCCTTGTCGAGCTTCACTCCGTCCTTGAACCACTCGAATACGTCGCCGTTCGGGTTCCTCATGAGGAAGCGGAGTCGGGTGTTGCAGCCGCGCGGGTTGTTGAAACTGAGCTCCACGGCCACGCGTTCCTGGTCCATGTCGGGTTCCACGTGCATGTCCGAGATAAAGGCGGCGTTGCCCAGAATGAGGCTCACATGGCCAAAAATGCCGCCGAACGGGTACTGGCTCCACGGTTCGCCCACGGGCATTTCGCTGGGGTGAACGTAGCGGTCGTCGGCGCCTTCCTTGCTCTCGCGGCCAAAGTCGATGCGGCTGTTGGCCGCGCCCATGTTGGCGACGCGCACGCAAAGGATATTCTCTTCGCCCAGCTTGATAGCCTTTTGTGTTTCGAGGGTAAACGGAGTGTAGGCGCCAAAGTGCGTGCCCAAAATCTTGCCGTTCAGCCAAATGGTGGCGTGGGTTGCGATGCGCTCAAAATGCAAAAAGATGCGCTTGGTAATTTGCTTTTCGTCTTCGATGGTGAAGCGCTTGAAATAGTATGCGCAGTCCTGGGACATGAGGAGCTTGTCAAAGGAGCGCTCCCAAATATGGGGAATTTGCACAGTTTCGGTCTTTTCGGGGTACGTCGCATACCAGCGGTTGGAGATTCCCAGGTCGTCGGTGTCCCAGATCATCTGCCAGTCGCCGTCAAGGCTCATGATTTTATTCATTCGGGTGTCCTTTTTGGATTTTTCGGGCTAAAAGATAGAAAAAATTGCCCGAGTCCGCCCTTTTCCCTTTACAAAAAAACGGTTTTAAGCTAAATTTGGGTCTCCAATAGCAACCTAAAAAGGATTACAAAATGTATTCTATTGTTGAAACAGGTGGTTTCCAGTATAAAGTCGAACTCGGCAAGGCTTACAAGGTCCCGACTCTCGACGCCGCTGTTGGTTCTGAACTGGAGCTCAAGTCCGTCCTTCTTTTCGCAGGAAAAGAAGTGCAAGTCGGCACCCCTGTCCTGAACGACGCCTCTGTCAAGGTCGAAATTCTCGCCCATGACAAGTACGACACGATCATCGTGTACAAGAAGAAGCGCCGCACTCGTTACGAACGTCGTAACGGTCATCGTCAGGGCTATACCGAGGTGCTCGTCACGGAACTCCGCTCCGGCGCCGAATCCGCAGTCGTTGATCCTCAAGTTATTACCCGCAATCGCGCACGCGTGGCTGCCCTTGCCAAGCAGAAGGCTCAGAACAAGCCTCTCACCCGCAAGGAAAAGATCGCCCAGGGCCTTCCGAAGCCTGCTAAGGTCAAGAAGAACTCTCTGCGCAAGGCTAAGGAGGCTTAATCCATGGCACATAAGAAAGGTCAAGGTTCTGTACGTAACGGCCGCGACAGTAACGCCAAGTATCTTGGTGTCAAGAAGTACGCGGGCGAAGTCGTCAAGGCTGGCAACATCATCGTGCGCCAGCGCGGTTCTCACTTCCACAATGGCAACAACGTGGGCATGGGCAGGGATTTCACCTTGTTCTCCCTCGTCGATGGCAAGGTGAAGTTCGAACGCCTCGATGCAAAGCGCCAGAAGGTCTCCGTCTACCCGGAAGAAAACTAATTCTCGCAATTAGTTCGCTTTAGTCGAATTTGAGAGCCGGACGTTTAACGTCCGGTTTTCTTTTTTGCTACATTGTTATATATGACGTTGATGCGCCTTTTGAATTTGTATTTGCTCGCCGCCCTGTCGACGTTTTTCCTTGCGTGCTCCGACGACGATTCTTCCATTGAGTACCTTTTTGAGCGCGAGGCGACCGAGATCTCGGTCCTCCGCGAATGCGCCTCCGACGCCGACAGCGGCGCCGCGTGCTACCAAGTGCGGTTCCATTACCCCATGGCCAAGAGCCACTTCAAGGGCGTGTACCTGTGGGTGGGCGACAAGGTGGTGGACGACACCTCCAAGGCGGTCAACGACGACCAGATCGACAAGGCGGACGGCTTTTACGAGTACTCCTCCAAAAAGGAGGCGCTCTATGACACCATCGACCTGACCAAACTCATTGTCGATTACCTGGAACTGTACGACAGCCTGCATGTTGCGCTGTTCTGCGATTATGACGACGGCGACGACGTGGGCGCGGTGCAGCACGTGTTCCTGCATTTTGGCGACGACCTGCCGCCTTCCCGCGTGGAGGTGCGCGATTCCGTGTGGACTACGGGAGCCATGTTCGAGTGGAACCGTCCCACCGACCAGACCGATTTTTACAAGCCGCTGGAGCTTTCGGGAGCAATCGTCGGTTACAACGTGGTGATTTGGTCCGAGGATGCCGACGAGGATTTGCGCGACCTGAAGATTACGGTCACGACCGCCGATGGCGTTGACTCGACGGGGGAGGAACTCTTCCGCCGTCATGCGCGAGTGCAACGCGACGGTGACTCCGTGTGGGTGGACTCGGTTGCCCATGGCGACAAGGTCAAGAACTACCTGCGCCTGGTGGTGCTGGATGGCAAAGGCTACTATCCCGAAGACGACACGCAGAACCGCTTCCGCATGGTGATCGAGGGGCTCAAGAGCGAGACCACATATACTATCGGTCTTTCTTCTTGGGATTCCAGCGGCAATTCCTCGTGTACCGAGGGCACTTCGACCGTCAAGGACAACAAGGCGTTCATCACCACCGACTCCATCGCGCCGCTCATGCCCACCAAGATTTTCACTATCGACGATACACTGTTCCCGGGCTTCGCCCGCCTTGACAGCAACAACCGCCTGCGCATCTTCTGGAGCCAGAGCGTGGACCCGCTCAATTTCGATTACAAATTTGACATCGACACGGTGCTGGTTATTCCAGATGGATGCATAGCCCGCTATTGCTACGACACGGTCGCCACATACATCGTCGAACATTACGACCAAATTAAAAAGGAATGGGTCAAGTACGACGACGTGGGCGGCAGCGGCCGTTATACCAAGCTTTATGAGGTGGATGCCGATACCATGGTCGTCTCTGCCACAGGGACCTTTGTGACCGATACCATCCGCCGCGTCTCGCCGGGCGACACCCTGATTTTGCGCATCCGCTCCATCGACAAGTCAGGCTACTACTCGGTCGCGCTTATCGATACGATTTATGTTTCGCTTGGCTCTCGCGCCCAAAAGGTGACCTGTCCCGACGGCTTTATGGCGGTCTCGACTTCTGACACTTCGTTCTTCTGCATGGAAAAAATGGAACACCAGAACGACTCGGGCGCCTTTATGACCAACGTTTTGCACGCTGAAGCCCTTGCCGCGTGCGAGGCGGTGAGCGCGAGCGGCTTTACCGTGAGTCTTTGCAAGGAGCGCGACTGGGAACTGGTCTGCCTCTCGGGCGGGACGCTCACCTATGGCGTTGTTGAGGAAGACGACATGGCTTCCTCGGAGTATCTCTTCACCTATTGCAATGTGGCGACTAACGATTCTGTATCGGCTGCCGATATTACCAAGCATGACTCCCGCTGCGTGAACCCGATGGGCATCCGCGATTTGCCCGGGCAGTACCAGGAATGGGTGATGGGCCGTTCCGAGGACACCGTCGCCGTGATCAAGGGCGCCAGCTACCGCATTTTCGATGGCCTCGACCGCGAGTCCATGGCGCAGTGCACCAACCGTTTCTCGCCATTCTACACGCGCCTTGCCTACACGACCGATTCCGTGTTCCTCTACCGCGAGGGGGCCAAGGTCGACACCGTGTTCAAGGCCGACACCTCCAGGATTCTCTACAATATCTTGACCCAAAAGGACTTCAAGGACAGTCTGCAGTTCTTTGACGTGCAGGACTCCAGCGGCAACTCCCTGGGAGTGGATTACGCCCCGTATTCCGAATACAAGAATGGCGGTGACGAATGGCTTGCCAAGATCTCGGGCAGCCTGGTCTACGTCCCTGACCATGTGGAGGTCGTCTTCCTCACGGGCGGAAGGGTCGGCTACAAGGAGGTTTCTGCCTTCTACAAGTCCCCGACCATAGGCTTCCGCTGCTGCGCCTACCCCGAATAGTGGGGGTTCCCTAAAAAGGACCACCCCCGGCATTAAAACTACTGTCAAAACAAAAAAAACTCGGTTTTAAACCGAGTTTTTTTGTAGTAGCGGGGGCAGGACTTGAACGCTGCGACCTTCGGGTTATGAGCCCGACGAGCTACCAACTGCTCCACCCCGCGTCGAGGTAGCTCCATATATAGAAAAAAGTCCTCGTTTTGGCAAGGGCTTTTTCAATTTTTCTTTGTTTTTAGCGAAATTTCGGCAGTTTTATACTAGACGAATTTTTTGAGGATGTGCTTGCTCGAAACAAAATAGTCTATGCCGCTAATGATGGTAATGCCGGTGATGACGCCCATCACCGCTTGCGGGAACACGTTCCAAATGCTCTCGAATCCGGGAATCAGCGCGCGCACCGGGTCGATGGCCCCGAGCAAAATCATGACGATGCCAATGCCCTGCAGGGCGGTTTTCCACTTGCCGCTTTTGCGGGCGGGCATAATGAGACCTTCGCTTGCAGCGAGCGTGCGGAGCGTTTCGACGCTCGATTCACGGAAGTAGATGAGCGCGACCATCCAAACAGGGGCGTAACCCGTGGCGATAAAGCACATGAATATGGTCATGTTCGAGATCTTGTCGCTGAACGGGTCCAGGTACTTGCCCAGCGTGCTGACTTCGCCCATGGCGCGGGCGAGTTTGCCGTCCAAAAAGTCGGTGAGCATAAAGCCCAGGACCATGATGAGCGAGAGCACCTTGAAAACGATGCTGTTGTTGCTGTAGTCCAGGTCGTTGTCATAAAAGAACACCCAGAGAAAAAAGGGCGTGAGCACGATGCGGCTCATGGTGAGCTGGCTTGCGATGGAGAGGGGCTTGCGGTGCGCGGGGTCGCGGTAGTACCAGTAGGCGTAAGCCACGGTCGACGCCAAAATGAGGAGAATGGTCGCCACCATGCATATTTGCTGGTAATCCTCGAGGTCCAAAAGGTAGACGCCCATGGTGACGGTCGTCGCGATGTTGGCAAGCTTGGACCAGCGGCGCTTTTGGGGGAGTTTTTTGCCTTCGCGCAGCACGCCTAGGCTAAAGAGCGTGTGGGCGATGAGGCGGGCAAGTAAAATGGCGCAGCCCACCGCCAAAATTTTCTCGGCGCTCTCAGAATGGTAGAGGTCGCGGATAAAGATGCTCATCATCACCGCGAACGAGAGAAGGCCGTCGACTACGTTGAGCCATAGCCGGTAATAGGGTTTCTCGATTTCTTGGGAACGCAACTGGTAGAGGTTGACCCAGCCCATCACGAGTGCCACGAGCACAAAGGCCGCTGCGGTCTTTGCCATGCCGTTCCATATAAAGAAGATGACACAAACAAATACAAGGGCTCTGAGTACGCTCCAAATGCGCGTGCGCAGGCGGACTTCAGATGGCTTTTCACTCATTTGTTGTTCTCCAAAAGTTGTTTGGCGTGCTCGCGGACCGTTTCGGACTCCCCGCCGAGCATACGTACAAGTTCGTTAATTCGTTCGTCATACCCCAGGTCCTTGATGGACGTGAACGTGCGGCCGTCAAGTTCTTTTTTGCTCACGGCCAGCTGGTTCTGGGCGCGGCTTGCCACCTGGTGTAGGTGGGTGATGGTGAGCACCTGGTGGTGCTTGCCCAGGTTTTTGAGGGCTTCGCCGATGCTGTTGCCCACCTCGCCGCTGATTCCCGAATCGACTTCGTCAAAAATTAGCAAAGAAACCTTGTCGAGTTCGGCCATTACACTCTTGATGGCTAGCAAAACGCGTGAAAGTTCACCGCCCGATACCGCCTTTTGCAGGGATTTTTCGCCTTCGCCCGGGTTGGGCGCCAGCAGGAATTCGATTCGGTCGGCTCCGTTTTGGCTCAGGGCTTGCTTTTCGATGCTCGTCTTGAATGTGGCCTTGGGCATGCCCAGACTGTGCAAGATCTTTTGCACGGCGTTGTCAAAGTTTTGTGCGGCGGTCTTGCGCTTTTGCGTGAGATCCGCGGCAATGCGTTCGAGTTCTGCCTTGTTTTTGGCGGCTTCGCGCTCAAGTTCCTCGAGGTCGGCGTCCAGGTTCTCCAGGCTCTCGAGTTCGGCACGGCGCTGCTCCACAAGGGCCATGAGGCCGGCGACGTCGGTGCGGTATTTGCGCTTGAGCTTTTGTATTTGCGCAATGCGGGAGTTGGCGCGGTCGATTTCGGCCGCCGAGAGGGACTTTGCCGGGGCGAGTCGCATCAAATCCTTGCAAATGCTCTCGAACGGGTCGGCGACCTCGGCGAGGGCGTTGGATTCCTGCTCGTAGCGGGGGAGTTTGGCGGCGAGGCCGCGCAGTTTCGCCTGCAAAATGCGGACCTGGTCCAAGAGGCCGTTCTCGGTCCCCAGCATCCCCTGGATTTCGTCAAGGTAGTGGCGTTCGGCTTCGCCTTTGCTTGCTGCGCTGACCTTGTCTTCGAGTTCCTCTTCTTCGCCATCCTTGAGGTTCGCCTTGGAGAGTTCCTCGAACTGGAATTTCAAAAAGTCCTTTTGGGCGGCCAGGTCCTTGGCGCGGTTCTCGGTTTCCTCGATTTTGGCGAGGGTCGCGTTCCAGGCGGCCCAATGCTTGGCGTACTCGGCCAAGAGTTCGCTGTTGCTGGCGTAGTCGTCGAGCATTTGCGTGTGGGTGCGTATATCGCGCAGCAGCAACTGCTCGCTTTGCCCATGCATTTGGATGAGTTCTTCGCCCAGCTTTTGCAAGTCGGAGAGGCTCACCACGGCGCCGTTCACGCGGGCGCGTCCCTTGCCGTTCTCAAGAATTTCCCTGCGAATGATGAGTTCGTCGTCGCTGTCGATCTCGAGCTGCTCGAGCATCTGCTTGACGCGCGGCTCGTATTGAATATCGAAAGACCCTTCGATAACGGCCTTTTGTTCGCCGGTCCGGACCATGTTCGCTTGTGCCTTGTCGCCGCAGACCATGCGTAGCGCCTTCAAGAGCACAGACTTGCCTGCGCCCGTTTCGCCCGTAATGGCGGTAAAGCCCTTGTGGAAGGGGACTTCGGCCTGTGCGATGAGGGTAAATCCGTTGATCGAAAGTTGTTTTAACATAGCGGGGATAAATTATAAAATTTCAAGTGTCAGGATTTGTCAAATCACTTTTCGAATTCTATAATGCTCCTGTAAATTGGTCTGCCCTCGCGCTTGTACTTGCGTTCAAAGCCAGTCTGGATCCCTTCGGTAGGTTCCGCGGTGTTGCGGACAACGACCTTGCAGGTGGGGTAGGCGTCAAAGGTTTCGAGGGCGATTTCGTTGTATTCTTTGTGGTCGGTCCCCCAGTAAAAAAAGCGCTTGCCGGGCTTGAGGCAGCGGGCGACCTCGTCCAAAAAGTCGGGGCGCAACAGCCTGTTCTTGTGGTGGCGTTCCTTGGGCCACGGGTCCGGGAAGTACATGTGGAAAGCGTCCACGGTGTTGCTCTTTACGCAGTCGCGCAAAAAGTAAAAGACGTCGCCGCGGAGCATGGCGGCATTGTTCAGCACACCGCGCTTTTTCATGCGTTCCAGCGCAAAGACCGCCCAGGTGTAGTCCCATTCGCTGCCCATAATAAAGTAGTCGGGGTGCTTTTCGGCGTAGTCCGTCATAAAGTTTCCCTTGCCGCTGCCGATTTCTACTTCCACGTGGTCGTTCACGTTGGGGAACATGTCCTTCCAGTTAAAGTCCAACTTGTGGGGGAGACCGTCTTCGGTCTTGATGGGCTTGCGGTCGCCGTTGGTGCGGAACACATAGTGCCAAAGGCCCTTCTGTTCGGGGTCCTCGTTCAAGTCCCTATAAAATTCGGGAATCACGACTTCTTTTTCTTTCTTTTCTTCTTTAATTTCTTCACTCTTCATTGTTGATTAAAAACCTTCCCTCAAACTGCGATAATTACAAAAACGCCACGACCTTGCCTTTGAACCTCTCTGGAATCTTTTCGGCGATGGCCTCCTGGATGTGCCTCTCGGAGTACTTCATCGAAAAGTGGCTCAAAATAATTTGTTCGCACTTCACTTCGTCGCCCAGTTTAATCAATGCCTTGACGATGCTGTCTATGTGCGTGTGTCCCTTTTTGTGCGCCATCTGCTGTTCGTCGTCGTCCAAAAAGGTGCATTCGGTAACAAGCACCTTCGATTTAAAGACGTGCGGGTTCTCGAGCAGGCTCTCGCCCAGGCAGTCTCCCATGACGCTTACGAGCGGTTCGTACACCTCGCGGGTGATTTCGACCCCGCTTGTGCGGAGTTCAATGATCTCGGCGGGGGTCTTGCCCAGGTATTCGTCCTTTAACTTGCGCTTGTGCAGGTAAAGGGTCGCCCCCATCGCAGGGATGGAATGCTTGACTTCAAAAGGCTCCAGCACCAAATCCTTGCGGTAGCGCAGCGGGATGCGCTCCATTGCCTTGACGGGCTCTATCTCGGGGTAGCGAAACTTTGCCTCGCCAACGCCCTCGAACATGGCCTCTGCCTTGATCCAGGCCTTGGCGCCGTCGCTAATGCTTTTGGGGATGTAGTACACGCTGTCGCGCTCGACGCCCATCATTTTGCGCAGGCTGTGATGGCGCATGAGGCAGCGGGCGTGGTCCCCGTGGGCGTGCGTCAAGAACACGTGGTTCATCGGTGTTGCCGAGAGCGGACATTCTCCCATGTCGACGCAAAAGTCCAGTTCGGGGAACTGCATGTAGGTGGCGAGCCCCGAAATGGAGAACCCCTGGACGCTCGAGACCGAGGTCGTGAGGCGGACCTGCTTTAGCGCGTTGTGGATGTACTTGCTCTCTGTTGTCATTTGTATTCAAATTTAGAAAAATGGGCACAAAAAAAGAGCCGCGCTTTTAAAGACGCGGCCCGTTCAATTGTAGCTTGGCGAACTAGCGGGCGGCCTTGGCTGCCCTGTCGGCGGCGACGACCTGTTCAAAGTCTTCGCAGTCCATGCGTTCTATGTTGGAACCCATAGCCCTGTTACGGGTTCTGTCGCTGCCCTTCTTTTCGGGGATGCGGAAGCAGAAGTCATAACGGGTGCCGGCGTCGGTCGGGATGTTCATCTTGAACACGCGGAGACGTTCGCCCGAGGCCTTGTTGTAAATTTCATGGTAGTCGTAGGTGTTGGGCACCTTCTGCAGGCGCTTTTCTTGGCCGAACTGGAGGTCATTCACGATTGGGCCTTCCAGGTAGAGCGGCAAGGAGTTCTGGAAGCGGAGCTCTAGTTTGTTGCCCGTCTTTACGATGGAAGTTTCGGTTGGCTTGATGAGGTAACGCTGCTGCGGGATGTTCTTGTACGCCTTGTTGTGTACCTTGCGGACTCCGCACACTTCGCGCATGTCGGGGTTCGCCGAGAAGTCGATATCGCGACAGATGGGAGGGAGGTTGGTGGGGACTTCAAGCGTCTCTTCGGAGGAACCGGCGCAACCGGACAGCATGGAAAGAGCTACTAGTACAGGAGAAATCTTTAAAAGAGCGTACGAGAACTTCATATCGCAAATATAAATTATCCAAAAGAAAAAACATTTTTTTTGTTGAGATATTGTGAAAAAAATAAAATTTTTTGACTTCGGGTCACTGCAATTGTAAAAATCTAGTTACAAGAATGGACTGAGGGGCCCCAAAAAAGGTTTTTTAAAAAAATGTACGCTTTTGACAGCGGTTTGCGTTTTTAAAAACCTATCTTTAAGGCGATCACTTTCTTTAACGGTAAGAGATGAATATTTACAGTTGGAACGTCAATGGGATACGTTCGGCGATCAAGAAGGGTTTTGAGAACTGGGTAACCGAGACTCAGCCCGATATTTTGTGCCTGCAAGAGGTACGCGCCGACGAGGACCAGGTTCCCGATTCGCTCCGCAACCTGGACGGCTACATGACTTACTGGAACCCCTGCAGGCGTAAGAAGGGTTACAGCGGCGTGGCCGTTTTCACGAAAATCGAGCCCGATTCCGTCAATTACGGTTTCGACATCGAGGAATTCGACGAGGAAGGGCGAGTGCTCCAGTTGGTTTTCCCTGACTGGGTGCTGAACTCCATCTATTTCCCCAATGGCGGCAGTGGCGACGACCGACTGGACTATAAACTCCGCTTTTATGACGCGTTCCTCGAGAATTGCCATCACTGGCTCGACAGCGGCAAGCACGTGGTCACCGTGGGCGATTACAACACCTGTCACAAGGAAATCGATATCGCGAGGCCCAAGGAAAACGAGAACGTGAGTGGTTTTTTGCCCATCGAACGAGCCTGGATGGACAAGTACGTGGAGCACGGCTTTGTCGACAGCTTCCGCGTTTTCCACCCCAACGAGGCGGGGGTCTATTCCTGGTGGAGCAACCGCTTTGGCGCCCGTGCGAGGAACGTGGGTTGGCGTTTGGACTACGCCTTTGTGGACGAGGCCCTGGTGCCGAACGTCACCGCATCCGAGATCCATACGAAGGTCATGGGCTCGGACCATTGCCCCATCAGCATCGAACTCGAGCCTCCCTTCGCGCCGCTCCCGATCGCGCCTACGGCAGTCGAAGAATAAATTGCATTAAAAAAAGCCCTGCAAAGGGGCTTTTTTTGTACCGAGCGAGAGCGCGGTCTTTTGGGTCTATCTAGTCTTGACTATGGTCCAGGCTTCGTCAAAGAGCTTGGCGGCATCACCCGGGTCAGCGAGGAACACCATGCGCTTGATTTCAGATTCGGTCGGGTTGATCACGCGGTTGTCCTTGAAATCCTGGTCGATGACTTCGAGGCTTGCCTTGTTCGGGGTCGCGTAGTAAACGAACTTCGCAAGCTGTGCGCCAATCTGACCGTCGAGAATGTAGTTCATAAAGGCGTAGGCGCCTTCCGGGTTCGGGGACTTGGAGCTGAGCGTCATGGCGTCCACCCACATGAAGGAGCCTTCCTTCGGGATCACGTACTGGAGCGTGGAATCCTCGTCGATGGCAACGGCAGCTTCGCCGTTGAAGACGATGGCAGCCCAATCCATATTGGAGAGCACCTTGTCCTTGCCGCCGACGCTTCCGTCAAAGGCGAGGAAGTGCGGGTCCTTTTTGGCCTGCAGAATGTATTCCACAGCCTTGTTGATTTCCTCTTGCTTGGTGCTGTTCGCGTCAAAACCCAAAGCCTGGAGCGCCATCGAGAGCATGGAACGGCTCTCTTCCAAAAGGCTGAAGTTGCCCTTGGTCTGCTTTGCGTCAAAGAGCATGGAGTAGCTCACGCTGTCCGGGTCCACCTTGTCACCGCGGAAGAGAATGCCCGTGGTGCCCCAGAGGTAGGGGATGGTGTAGGTGTTTGTCGGGTCGTAGGGCTGGCCCATGAACTGTTCGGCGATGTTTTTGCGGTTCGGGATTTTGTTCGTGTCGATGGGCTGGATGAGTCCCAAGTGCACCATCTGCTGGATTACCACGTCGCTGGCGATGACCACGTCGTATTGGCTTGTGCCCGCGGCCTGGAGCTTGCCGATCATTTCTTCCTGGGCTTCGTAGAGTTCCAGCTGAACCTTGTAGCCGGTCTTTTTCTCAAAGTCTTCCAGCATGGCGGGGTCGATATACTCGCTGTAGATCATCACGGTGACGGTCTTCGGGGCTTCGGCCGTGGCCTTCTGTTCTTGTTTTTGCTCGTTGCATGCCGTGAAGGCGAGGCTTGCAAGAAGGGCGAATGCAGCAAGGAGAATTTTTTTCATTCTGTAATCCTTACAATAATTGTGAACGACATTTGTCATCCTGAAGCCACCGGGAGGGTGGATCCGGGGACGTTTTGGCAAGTGTTATACTAAAATCTAACAAGAAGTTTTTTTGCGTTTCTTCTTGAACGATCCTTTGAGGGCGAAAATGAGCATCGCAAACAGCGTGATGGCGAAAATCAGCGTAGAGAGGGCATGTATTTGCGGGGAAATCCCTCGCTTGAGCGAGCCGTATATGTAGAGCGGGAGGGTCGTGGACTTGGGCCCGCTCACAAAGAAGCTGATGATGAAGTCGTCGAGCGAGAGCGTGAAGGCGAGGAGCGCCCCCGAGACGATAGCCGTGGAGAGCTGCGGGAGAATCACGCGGAACCAGGCACCGGCGGTGCTTGCGTAAAGGTCGCGGGCGGCCTCGATCTGGTCTTTGCCGATGGAGACGAGACGGCTCTGCACCACGAGCACCACAAAGCTGATTTCAAAGGTCACGTGGGCGATGATGAGGGTAAGCATGCCCGGGTCGAATAGCGGGGTGAAGCTCCTGAAGAGGGCGAATACGCTCACGAGCGCGATTGCCATCAAGATGTCGGGCGTCACCACGGGGACGTTGATGCTCATGTCGTAGAGGCCCTGCATTTTTTTGCCCCAGGGCGTGCGGTGGATGCCGATGGCGAGGAGCGTGCCGAGGGCGGTCGAGATGACGGTACTCACGATGGCGAGGATGAGCGTGTTGACCGTCGCCGACTGCACGAGTGCGTTGTCAAAGAGCTTTGCGTACCAGTCGAAGGTGAAGCCGCCCCAGGTCTGGCCGTGTTTGTTCGCGTTGAAACTCTGGATGAGCACCACCAAGAGCGGCATGTACAAAAGCAGCATGCCGATGTAGGCTAAAATGCGGGCGTATAGCGGGAGGCGCTTAGACAAAGGACTTCCCTCCCGTCTTCTGGAACACAATGAGGCTCAAAACGCTTGAGATGATGAGGACAATGCCGAGCATTGCACCGAACGGCCAGTCGAGCGCCGTCCCAAAGAACTGCTGCTGTATTAGGTTCCCGATGAGGATGAACTTTGCGCCGCCGAGGAGGTCGCTCACCACGTACATGCCGAGTGTCGGCACAAGCGTAAGGACGACACTCGCCACGATGCCGGGCATCATCTGCGATAAGATTCCGTGGTAGAATACGCGAACGGGCCCTGCGTAAAGGTCTCGTGCCGCCTCGACGATTCCCCAGTCAAGCCGTTCGACGCTCGTGTAGAGCGGGAGTACCGCGAAGGGGAGCATGCAACTCACCATGCCAATGTAGACCGCGAAGGTGCCGGGGTAAAGCGATTCCATTTCGCCGATAAGGCCGAGCGCGCGGGCTAGCCACGTGGGCGGCATCTGCGCACCAAGGAAAATCATCCACGCGTAAGTACGGATGACGAGGTTCGTGCAGCTCGGAACCATCACGAGGGCAAGCAACAGGGCGCTCGTCTTTTTGCTGTGGGCACCAATCCAGAAGGCCATGGGGAGGCCAACCGCAAGGCAGAGGAGTGTCGTGATGACTGCGATCTTGAAACTCCGCCAGATGATGAGTAGGTTGTCGGCGGACCAGCCGAACGAGCTGAAGCCCACGAGCTTTTTCAGGTTCTCGATGCTGAACGTCCAGTCGATGGTGCCGTAGGAACCGCGCTGTGCAAAAGCCATCACCAAAAGGAAAACGGTGGGGAGGAGCAGGAACACCAAAAGCCACAGCATGCCCGGTCCCGTAAGCAAAAGGCCGAACTTCCGCATGCGGCTCTTGGTCGTGAGCTTGCCTTCAATAACCTCGGGAGTGTGAGGATTGCTTGTTGCGTTTGCTTTTCGCATTAGTCACTCAGCACTTGCAAATATTGAGGCTCCATGTAGAGTGTCACCTGGTCCCCTGCGTTGTAGATTTCGTCGGGGTCGGTCATTACGCGGAGCGTGCGGCAGGCGTTTCCGTTTGAGTCCTTCATTTGCGCAATCAGTTCCCAGTAGTCGCCGCGGAAGATACGTTCCAAGATAGTGGCGGGGAAGGTGTTGTTCTCGAAATGCTCGCTCGGCGTACACACGTGGATGTCTTCCATGCGGATGGCGACGCCGCCCTTTGCGGTAGCCGAACTTACGCTTTCCCATGATGGAGCGCGTTCCACAACGAGATCGCCGAAACATGTGCGGACTATGGAGTTGGAAATGCGTTCGCATTCCAAAATATTCGCTTCGCCGATGAATGTCGCCACAAAACGGTTCACCGGACGCTCGTACACGTCTTCGGGGGTGCCTTCCTGCACAATTTCGCCCTTGTACATCACAAAAATGCGGTCGCTGACGGCGATAGCTTCGTCTTGGTCGTGGGTCACCATGATGAAGGTGGTGTCGGTCTTACGTTGTACGTCGCGGAGTTCGGTCTGTAGCTTTTTGCGGAGGTTCGCGTCGAGTGCCGAAAGTGGCTCATCCAAAAGCAGAATGTCGGGCTCGTTCACGAGGGCACGGGCGAGCGCCACTCGTTGCTTCTGCCCGCCGCTCAACGTGTTGGGTTTCTCGTTTGCAAAGTCCGTGATGTTCACGACTTCCATCATCGCGTTCACACGGCGCTCGATTTCGTCCTTCGGGACTTTCTTGCTTTTGAGGCCGAATGCGATGTTGTTGAAAACGTTCAGGTGCGGGAACAGCGCGTAGCTCTGGAACACCGTATTGATGTCGCGCTTTGCAGGGGACTTTTTCGAGATGTCCTCGCCGCCAAGGATAACTGCGCCCGCGTCTGCCTTTTCGAAGCCCGCGATAATGCGGAGGAGCGTCGTCTTTCCGCAGCCCGAAGGGCCGAGGAGCGTCACGAACTCGCCGTCCTTGATGGTGACGTCGATATTCTTTAGAACTGCCTTGTCGCCAAAGCTCTTTTGAACACCCTTGATGTGGAGGTCCGCGCTTTCCATGTCCCGTTCCCGCAAAGTCCCTTAACTATGCAGGTATTCCACGATGGCGTCGTGGATCGTGGTGAACACGCTGCGCAGTTCGTCTTCATCCTCTTCGAGGAGCGTCACGCGGAAGCCCTTCAAGTCAGTGCAGAAGCTGGTACTCGGAACCACGCAGACGCCCTTCGCGCCCAGCAGGTAGTACACGAAGCGGTAGTCCAGGTTCGTGGTCTTGCTGCACCATTCCTCCACTTTCTTCTTGATGATCGGGTTGTCAATCTTCAAGCTCTGGTGGCTGTTCAAGGTTCCTTCGCGGAAGATGATGGTGTTGTAGAACGCGCCGTAGGTCGGGTTGAAGTACAGTTCCGGAATGTCGGAAAGGATTTCGTTGATGATGGCGCTGCGGCGGCCAATCTTCTCGTTCAGTGCGGTGCGGTGCTCGATAAAGCGCGGATCGCCCAGCACACGCGGAATGGTCATCTGCGGGAGCGTGGTCGAGCAGACTTCCACCATCTTCGCGTTGTCGATGGCGCGGCAGAAGGCGTCGAACTGTTCGTCCTTGTCGCGGTTGTAGTATTCGGCCCAGCCGCAACGAGCGCCCGGCCACGGGTATTCCTTCGAAATGCCCTTGAGCGCGATGCCCGGAACGTCGCCGATGTATTCGGCCAGGGCGTAGGCGTGGGCGCCATTGTACGTAATCTTGTTGTAGATTTCGTCGCAGATGATGAACAGGTTGTAGCGCTTCGCGATATCCACAATCTTCTTGAGGATGTCGAGCGGGTAGACCATGCCGGTCGGGTTGTCCGGGTTCAAAATCAGGATGCCCGCGATGCTCGGGTTGTACTTCACCTTGTTCTCGAGTTCTTCCAGGTCCGGGTACCAGTGGTTTTCGGGCTGGAGGCTGTAGGTGATGGGGGCCGTGTGGGCATGTGCCGCTTCGGCGGAACTATGGGTGGAGTAGGCCGGGGCAGGTCCGATGATGCGGGTGTTCATCGAGAGCAGTCCGTAGATGGTGGCGATGGCGTCACCGAGGCCGTTGAAGAACAGGATGTCATCGACGTTGATCTGTGCACCGCCGAGCTTGTTGTTCTCTTTTACCAGGAATTCGCGGGTTTCGAGCATGCCCTTGGAGGGGCAGTAGCCGTAGCTGCGGTTCGTCTTGACGAGGTCCACCACGATGTCCTTGATCCAGTCGGGAATCTGGCACTTCTTTTCGATGGGGTCGCCGATGTTTTCCCAGTGGATGGGGAGGCCGAGTGCCTTGAGCTGGTTTGCCTTCTTCACGATCTCGCGGATTTCGTAAGAGAGTTCCTTGGCACCTTCGCTCAAAAGTCTTCTGCGCATTTTATGCTCCTGTATAGGTATCGAAAATTCTCAAATTTTACTGCGTAATTATAGAATAATAATCATCCTGTAATGTTGCTTCAATGCCATCCAGAGCCTTGATTTTCAACTCAGTGTCATCCTGAGCCCTGTAAAGGGCGAAGGATCTAGGTAAGAATTTCCGATCCTTGTGGTTAGTGGTTAAAATTGGGGTAAATAAAAAAAGCAGCCTTTTACGGGGCTGCCCTTGAAACTTTTGGTCTGGATTTTAGCGCTATGCCTTGCAGACTTCGGTTTCTCTGGACAGCCCCACAATAGCTCGGGCTGCTGCCGGGCTTGCTGCCTTTGCCGCTGCTGCGGTGTTCTGTCCAAAGAATTTGTTCATGTCCCGAAATATAGTTCCAAGTGTGGAGGTTGTCAAGTTTGCCATTAAGATTTCTATATTCAGGTTATGACCCACGGAACGATATACGACCCGATTCGCAAAAAAGAAGTCCCTAACACGCCCGAAGAACGCGTGCGTCAGGCGACAGTCCGCTATTTGCTCCACGAGGTGAAGGTGCCGGAGCATTTGATTGCGGTAGAGTTCCCGCTCTCGACGATCGACCCCAAAACGGACGATCGCGTGGATATTTTGGTGCACGGTTTTCGTACGGGCGCTACTATGGACCTCCCGTGGCTCCTGGTGGAGTGCAAGGCTCCCGGCGAGTACACCTGGGAGGCTTTGCAGGTGCAGCTTAACAAGTATCTCAAGGTCATCACGCCGAATTACGTGATGCTCGCCCTCGGCGACACTGTTCGTTACTTTGTCATTAATCCCGAAACTAGGCGTTTCACTAAAATTGATTCGCTACCGCAATTTCAGTAGCAAAGGCATTATCGTCAAAAAGAAAAAGCCCCGGTCCAAGACCAGGGCTTTTTGCTTTAAGAGAACTTTCGCTTATTATTCTTTGGTGCACGAAGTCTGGGTGCAGAGGTAGAATTCTGAGTTATCCAGGCAATAGTACTCCGTTTCGTTGCCATCGCGTTCGAGTTCGGTAAAATTATTGCAGTATTCGGCGATGACTTCGTCTTCTTCCTGTGAGGAAGGAGTCGTCGGCTGCGTGGTAGAAGAACCTTTAGCGATGTCTTCCAAATCTTCCGGGTTAAGACGGTCCGACATACGAGGACCGCTAATGGTGCTGTCCTTTTCACCGGAGCAGCCAACCACAGCGCTAACCAGCGCCGTTGCAAAAAGAATAGAGAAAATCTTTTTCATGTTTTATACTCCTGTGTTAGAAATAGATGAAGCCGCCCACTTGAGCGAGGAAGTTGGTTCCGTTGAATCCTTCGAGCGGATTGTTGTAGAAACTGTTCTGGATGGAGGCTTCCAAGGCGAAGTTGCTGTACTGGAAACGGGCGCCGGCGTTCACGGTGGTCATCCCAGTGACGGATTCAATCTTGGTGAAGCTCTGCTTGTGCTTGGTATCGGCATCGTCATAGTTGGCGACGTATTCGTCCTGTTCCATGTCAAACACGTCCCAAGTGTAGGCGGCGCCACCAAAGACCATCCAGCATTTGCCGAGGGCGAGTTCTGCCAAGATGTTCGGTGTGGTTTCGACACCAATGATGTGGTAGTTGTCCTTGTTCTTGCGGTTTTCGTCCTTGATTTCGTCATAGAAGACGAGCGGGATTTCGGTGTTGGCGCCCAGCAACACGCGGGCGTTGGTCGTGGAAAGAATCGGGAGACCGATGTTGAACATCGGCGTGATGGAAATGTTGGCGGCGTTGCCAGTGACTTTGGTCTTGGTTCCATTGACCTTTACTTCGGTGTAGTTCGAATGACGAATGGCAGCGACACCGGCAGCCCAGAACACCGTCTTGGCGGACGGGCTGTTAGACAAGGTGACGACTCCACCGTAATCCCAGAAGTCCTGGTCGATTTCGCCCTTCATCTTGTCGTCTTCGGTGGTGACTTCTTCAGTGGCGTTGATTTCGGTCTGGTAGGTGCGCCACAGAAGATGCCCCAAAGTTAGTTGAAATTTCTGCAACCAAAAAGAAAAAGGTGGTCTCCAACTTGTAAATTTGGTTCAGCAAAAAAACACCAAGCAA
>NZ_FQYM01000016.1 GCF_900141705.1 Fibrobacter sp. UWP2 | reverse complement strand
TTGCTTGGTGTTTTTTTGCTGAACCAAATTTACAAGTTGGAGACCACCTTTTTCTTTTTGGTTGCAGAAATTTCAACTAACTTTGGGGCATCTTCGTGACGACGACTCTAGTGATAACGCCTCCTGCACTTACAAAATGGGGCAAATGGAAATTTGCGGCGAAGGTCCGGATCCGGATGGCGAAGCTGAAGATTATTGCAAGGAAATGGGTGGTACCTTCGGTTCTAGCTGCAAAGGTGGGGCTTCTCTTACTTGCTCGGTTGAAGACGGCACCATTTACATCTATGGTGAAGCTAATGGCATGAATTGTTCCTTCTTCACTGAAGAATAATATCGGCTAGATAAACCCTTATATGCGTTCCGGAGTTACACTCCGGGACGTTTTTGTTTATATTTATCACGTTAAACGCTTCGTAAAGGATGAATATGAAAAAGTTCGCTCTTATTGCCACTCTTGGCGCCCTCGCTCTTTTTACCGCTTGCGGAGACGACGAAAGCGATTCCACGGTATCATGCACTTTTAAAGTTGGTTCAATGAAGTTTTGTGCTGAAACAGAGAACTACCCCGGCGCCTCGACAGAGTGTACGAATCAAGATGGCGATTTCGGTTCGTCGTGCCCTAGTGGTGAACAAAAGAAATGTGAATTGGAGGAGGAAACATACATGTTTATTTATGCAGAAGACTCCTATGATATAGCACAATTGAATTCAATCAGTTGTAACGACATTCAAAGAATGATGGGATTGTAAACGCTTTATAAAGGATGAATATGAAAAAACTCGCTCTTATTGCTGTTCTCGGTGCCCTCGCTCTTTTTACCGCCTGCGGAGACGATGAATCCTCGAGTGAATCCTCTTGTACTTATAAGGACGGGTCACTCACTATTTGTGAACAGGGACCTGCATACGAGGGCGACGAGGAGGATTGCCTTGCCGAAGGCGGCAAGTTCGATTCCTCTTGCGAGACCGAAGACGCCGTGGAATGCAAAATCGATGGATCTTCCGTGTTCTTTTATGGCAAGGACATTGATCAATCCATGTGCGAATTGTTGACGACGCCCTAAACTTTGTAGACCTTAAAGGATCTATGAAAGCGAAAATACTTACGCCTCTGGTGTTCGCAGCCTTGCTTGCGGGGTGCAGCAATTACGAGCCTAGTACTTTTTCGTGCACGTTTAGTTTTTTGCCTCCCGACGCTTCACTGTGTTTAATGGGTTCGGACGATTTACAAAACATAAAGGATTGCGAACGTGCGGGTGGCGTTGTGGGTTCTACCTGTGACGAACAAGAAGCCAAAATGGTTTGTGAAGATCCCGAAGGCACCCTTTATTTATATGGGCAGACTATTTTGACGGGTAATTTCACTTGCGAAATGTTTGTTCATTAGAAGTCCGTGCCTAGAATAATTTTGGTATATTTGGCTACATGATTGTATCTTGGATGACCACCAACAAGTGTAACCTGACCTGCAAGCACTGCTACCAGGACGCAGGCGAGAATAAGGCTGCTGAACTCACGACGCCGGAAGCCCTCAAGTTGATTGACGAAATCGCGAAGGCGGGGTTCAAGATCATGATCTTTAGCGGTGGCGAACCGATGACCCGCCCGGACATTGTGGAACTTGTCGCGCACGCCTCGAGCAAGGGGCTACGCCCGGTGTTCGGTACCAACGGCACGCTCATCACGCACGACTTGGCATTCAAGTTAAAGGCTGCCGGTGCTATGGCCATGGGCATCAGCATCGACAGTATCGACCCCAAGCGCCACAACGATTTCCGCGGGCTCCCGAACGCATTCGAACTCACGATGATGGGCATCGAGAACTGCAAGGCGGCGGGCCTCCCGTTCCAGATTCACACGACCATCATGGACTGGAACCAGAACGAGATTTTCGACATCATGGACTGGGTCAAGGAAATCGGTGCGGTGAACCACCAGATTTTCTTCCTGATTCCCGTGGGACGCGGTAAGGAAATCGAGGGACACGCGCTCCGCGTTGCCGAATACGAGGGACTCCTCCGCAAGATTATGGAAAAGAGCCGCACGCTCGGAATCCCCGTCAAACCCACATGCGCCCCGCAGTTCCTGCGCATTGCAGACCAGTTGGATATCAAGACCCGCTACAGCCGCGGCTGCCTTGCGGGCATTGACTACTGCATCGTGAGCCCCATCGGGAAGGTGCGCCCCTGCGCCTACATGATGGAAGAGGCGGGCGACGTTCACGACACGTCGTTTGACGAAATCTGGGCGAATGCGGACGTGTTCAAGAAGCTCCGCACCAAGGCCTATTCCGGCGCCTGCGGCAAGTGCAAGTTCAACGACCGCTGCGGCGGTTGCCGCGCCCGTGCCGCTTACTACCACGACGGCGACTACATGCAAGAAGATTCCTACTGCGCGTACGGGAGAGGCTTGTGAGTTTCACTGCCGACGACGAAAAATACATGCGCATGGCGCTCCGCGAAGCGGAGAAGGCTTTCGACGAGAAGGAAATTCCCATCGGTTGCGTTATCGTGAAGGATGGTGTGGTGATAGGGAAGGGCCATAACCAGATAGAGATGCTGAGGGACGCCACCGCCCATGCCGAAATTTTATCCATCGGAACCGCCGCGGGCAAGCTCGAGAACTGGCGCTTGGATGGCTCTACTTTGTATGTAACGCTCGAACCTTGCCCGATGTGCGCGGGGGCCATCCTCAACAGCCGCGTTTCCCGCGTGGTCTACGGCTCTCCGGATACACGCTTTGGCGGTTGCGGCACGACCATAGACGTAATCTCGAACAACGCCCTCAAGCGCGAGGTCGAAGTTGTGGGCGGAGTACTCGCTGACGAGTGCCTGGGCCTGTTGAAGGCCTTCTTCCAGCGGATGCGACTTGAAAAGGGCGATTCTGGCAACAAGGGCCCCCAGAACTAAGTTCTGCGGGCAGCCAACCGCCAACTATTTACTACATTCAAGGCATGAATTTTATCAAGATTTGTGCCACATCTGCGGCACTCACTTTTTTGTGCTCTTGCGAAAGCAATGATGTTTCTTTGGCGTTCAATACCCAGAACGCCCCCGTTCAAAAATTCACCCTGGAAGCAAACCTGAATGTGTTCGCCCCCCAGGACACCATGAATACGACCCCCGAGTCCATGGAGACCTCCTTGAAGGCGCGCTCGACCCTCACGCAGACGGTCAGTTTCGACAACGGCTCGGCTCGATTCGAGATGAAAATCGACACGGTGGACTACAAGAGCGACAAGCGTTCGGTTGAGGACTTCCGCTATATTGAAAAATACCTCGCTACGCAGCATTTCCAGTTCAAAATGACCGGCGACGGCTCCATTAGCGACCCTTCTGTGGAGGATGTCGCCTTGCAGCCGGGTACCGAGGAGCTGAACCTGATGAAGCTCTTTATGAAGGTTCAGCCTGTGCTTCCGGGGACGCCTGTGAAGCTGGGCGACGTTTGGGAACGCCCGGTCGAGATCCCGGCCAATGGCCGTACCACGACGGTCTACAAGTCCTTCAAGCTCGAGGACCTGTACCTGCACGACGGCGTGCAGATGGCGAAGATCGGCATGAACGTGAAGTACAAGGAAGTGCCGGATTCCACGTCGGACGTGCGCATGGAGAGCGACGGCTTTATCGTGGGTTCGGGTTCGATTTTGTTCGATATCACCCACGGGGTCGTCACCACGGGTTCACTTGAACTTTCGGGCCATTTGAACATCCACGACATTGTGGCTTCGCAGGTGCTCCCGAACATGCATGTGATTCAAAAGATTAAACTGAGGGGCGAAATTGAACAAGCTCAGTAAAATAGCCCTTTCGGGCGCGCTTGCTTTGGCGTCATTTGCTTTTGCGGGCGAGATGCCGTTCCCCCAGGTGGAAAATGGTAAGGTCTTTTTGCAAGAAAAGGACAGCCCCTATATTTTGGAACAGGGCGTGGTTTTGAGCTCGACCGATACTTTTGAAGTGGAACCAGGTGTCACGGTCCTCATGGGCGAGTACGCCAAGCTCATGCTTCGCGGTCCGGTCAAGATCTTGGGCACCGAGGCCAAGCCGATTGTTTTTTGCAGCGCCGACTCCAGCGAGAGCTGGAACGGCATCCACTTTGTTTCGAGCAGCAGACCCTTCGAAGTCAAGAACATGAAGGTCGAGAATGCCTTCCGCAACACGGTCTTCCGCACGCGCGGCATCTTTGAGAACGTCAAGTTCATCAACAACTATTACGGACTGTGGATCGACGACGTTCCCGAGATTTTCCTCTCGCGTTGCGATTTTTCGCGTAACCGCTTTGCCATATCGGTGCGGGCGAGCAAGGTGCTTGCCGCCGACACCAAGGTGAATGGCAATGTCTATGGACTTTATTTGGAACACGGGGGTGTCTATGACGGGGACCTCTCGCTGATCAAGGGCAACCTGGAAACCGACGTGCGCGATGAGAGTGCCGAGATGGTGAGCCAGGGCAAGCGCGTGAGCCGCAATGTGTGGCACCGCATTGAAACGGGATTCTAAGGGGTAGCACGTGGAAGAGTCTTTTCGCCGAGCAATCCGCAAGATGACGGGGACGAGTATGCGCCTTTCGGCGCGTCCGGACCGTCCGCTGATGATGGCGACTCTTTCGCAGTCCATGATGGTCACGTGGTCCATTGCCTTGTTCGAGCATTTGGACGCGATGATCAACAACCGCGACGAGGCCGTGGGCGGCTCGGAGCTCATCAGCTTTAGCGAGACCGCCTGGAAACTTTGCGATGCGAGTTTCCCGCAAATCAAGGCGGACGCCAACAAGCTCTACGACGAGTTCCGTGCCAAGTGGATGCAGCGCTTTTCGACCGACGAGGTGCTGCGCTTGCTCTTGGAGGGCGGTGACTTTTTGACGCACGACGAAGAAAAGGGCTGGACCCTCACCGTGAAGAACAACAAGCAGGACATTAGTGCGTTTTATTCTGCGACCATCCACCTGCTGGTGAGCGACGCCGAACCGTTGTTTGTGCGCATGCATGGCCGCGTGATGCAGCTTCAAGAAAAGCTTTGCAAGTACTGGCATGGCGAGAGCGCCGTGGACGCGGTCTCTAAGCTTTTGCCGTGCTTGGAGTCGAGCCTTCGCGAAAAAGAGAACGCGATGATTGTTTCGCTCCGCATGTCGCTGAACCAGATTGCCAAAAAGCGTTTTGCCGCGGCGTTTGCGAGCAAGTCCCAACCGCGTTATTACACCTCGGCAACGAGTTGCGCTCGCAATGTGGGCCGTTTCTGGAACCCGCATTATGCCTACGAGAACTGCTTTTTGGCCTTTACCGACGATTTTTGTGATTACGCCCGCGGTCTCACGCTCCAGATTATTGACTGGTATCAGAGCAAGTGGGCTTTGTTCCTCCGCGGGTTCAACCGCGGTCAACTTAACTTGTTTGAAACAATGAATCCTAACAGGACTCAAAATTAACTAGGGTAAACTATGAAGAATGCATTCAATTCCATCCTTTTGCTGACCATAGTGGGCTTTGCCGTGCTCGTTGCCGGCGCCTTCTATTTCGGCGCTCCGCTGTTTGGCTGGATCATTATGCTTGCCATCTTTGCAGTGTTCCTTGTGGAACAGTTTTTGGCAATGGGCAAAGTCAAGCAGGTCGCTGCCGAAGAAGAATTGATTGACTCGTGCGAAAGCCGCAAGTCGTTTATGGTGAATGGCGACGGCGTGGTGGCCAAGCGCATCAAGCTTGCCCAGGAACTTTTGCAAAAGGGCATTCGACTGGATTCGCCCATTGCCTTCGAGGTGCTTACGGGCAGCTCCAATGTGGCCTTGCCCCGCAGCTCCAGCGGCACCGTGATTCTGCTCGGCCTTATGGGTACGTTCTTTGGTCTCATGTACTCGGTCGCGACCGCGGGCGGTGCGATGGACAACTCGACTACGCAGGGCACGCTCGATACCATCCAGGTGCTGTTCCAGAACATGAAGGGCATTTTTGGTACCAGCCTT
Organism: Fibrobacter sp. UWP2; assembly: GCF_900141705.1. Classification (NCBI taxonomy): domain Bacteria; kingdom Pseudomonadati; phylum Fibrobacterota; class Fibrobacteria; order Fibrobacterales; family Fibrobacteraceae; genus Fibrobacter; species Fibrobacter sp. UWP2. The sequence continues at coordinate 63,126 of NZ_FQYM01000016.1, read as the reverse complement.
TGCGGCTTGTTCGCGGCTCTCATTTTGAATGCCAGCCGCACTATACTTGCGGCGAAGCGCGATGCCTTTATGGCACGCCTCGACAAGCTCACGCTCGACATGCAGGGCGATTCTACCGAGGTGATTGATTCCGACAAGAGTGAAATGGAACGCTTGTTCAACTTGGTGACCAAGAACCTCAACGCGGTGGTGGACTCGGTCCACACGAACCTGGTGGGCGCGGTCGACAAGATGGGTGCCGAACTGTCCAAGGCGATTGCCCCGGTGAACGACAACTTCAAGGCCGTGGCGGATTCGCTCAAGCAGTCCATGGAGGCGGTCTCCGCCCAGGTCAAGACTGGCTTTGCCGAGGTTAGCGCCTCTACCGAAAAGGCGATGACTTCTACATCGGCAAAGATTACCGAATCGGTCTCCGAGCAGGTGAAGGCGGCAAACGAACAGTGGAAGCAGTTCATGGATCGCCTTGCTACGGCGACGAGCACGAACTTTGAACAGGAACGCGCCGGTATCGAGACCCTCAAGGACGTGGCCGTGCAGGTCGCCGAAAAGGCGCAGGCGGGTTCTGCGGAACTCAGCCAGTCGGTTGCCGAAAAGCTGGGCGCCCTCTCGAACGACATTTTGGGCGCATTCCAAAAGCTTTCGGATACTTCGGTGACCCTTTTGCAAGCCCAGAAGGCTCTTACCGAGAGCATCGACAACCGTGTGGTCAAGGAAAAGGAAGCGACGGACGCCTTGGGCGGAAACCTCGTGGAGACCGCGGAACTGATGCGCGTAAACCAGTCGGAACTGAGCGCGAACCTCGAGATGCTCCGTAGCGGTCTCGAGACGATTTTGGAAAAACTCAGCGGCGATACTGCCGAACACGACGAAGAAGAGAACTTTGTGGAACACCTCAACCAGACTTTGGAAGCCTTCCACGAGCGCGCCAGCGAAGTGCTTATGGAAAACGCCGTCAAGACCCAGGAAATCCTCCTCGAGGTCATGGAACAGGCGCAACGCGCGAACATTGCCGCCCAGCAGCCTAAGGTGGAGGGATAACCTATGCGACTGCGTCGCGAAGAAAACAACAACCCGTGGATGGCCTATACGGACTTGGGTGTAGCCCTGGTTTCGCTGTTCATCCTCGCGTTTGTGGCGATGGCGACCCTCAAGGAGCAAAAGGCCGAGGACCTTACCCGTACCGAAGAGGAAGTGCTCAGCTGCCAAGAAGAAATGAGGAAAATCGCCAGCGAACGCAATGCACTTTTGTCACAGAGCCTAAAGTCGTCCATCGAAAAGGGTTTGATTGCCCTTGAAGACGGCAAAATCCAGATTCAGGCGAGCTTCCTTTTCCCGGTGAACGGGGCGGACTTGACCGACGAGGGCGTGCGTGTGATTGAGGGCATTAGCAGGGGCCTTTTGGACGTGCTCGGCGAGAGCGACGTGATCATGGTGAGCGGTTTTACCGACGACGTGCCCTTTAAGGACTTCAAGCACCCGTACTATACCAACTGGAACCTTTCTACGGAACGCGCCGTGAACGTGGTGAAGACCTTGATCAAGCAGGGTTTCCCGCCCGACAGGCTGTTTGCCGCGGGTTTTGGCGAGTTCCAGCCCAAGTACCCCAACGACAGCGACGAGCACCGCCGTTTGAACCGTCGCGTGGAAATCGGTGTGACGCCTCTTCAAAAGATGGGCGACGACGAAAAGAAGGCGAAGTAGGGAAGAATGCAGACGCGTATCGACAACATTCGGCTGAGCATGGACGGCATCCGCAAGTCGGGCAAGTTGCCCCACTGGCGCATGGTCTATGCCGATTCGTTGCTCACGCGTGCGCAGGAGTACGTGGCCATTGACCGTATGCCCGAGGCGGGCATGGTCCTCGACAAGCTGGATCGCTGGCTCAAAACGCACACGCCTGCGGCGGAATCTGTTTCGCAGGCCGAAGTGCAGCCCATGGTGTTTTGGAATGCGGATCTCCTTAATGGCGAACTGGCCCGGATCCGCAAGACTATTGCCGCCAAGTTCATGCTGGTGCCCTCCACGGAGCGCGAGTCCATTGGTCGACGCCTCAAGATGGTGGAACAGTGGATTTTGGATTCCAAGTTCTTGGACGCCCACGAGGAGCTGCTTTCGCTCCGTTCCGCTTTGATTGCGCGCCTCCGCCGTAGTTACCGCGCACGCCTGGCCGCGGTTACCGCGTATCAGCACGGCAACTACAGCCAGCCCGAAGGGACGCTTGTGGGCCCTTACAACGCCCAGCACACGCTCGAGGAGACGTTCCACATAGTGGGCGAGCGCGACCCGATTTGGATCGAGGATTTTCTCGAGATTTACAACGACCTGTTCCGCATTGTGGAACGGTTAGTGCCACAAGACAAAAAATAGCCTGTCTTTATAATTAATTGGGGAATTCAATGGCAAGGATGTTGAAACTGCCAGTGGTTCCGCTTGCTGCTTGAATCTTGAATTTTATGGACGCAAGTTGGCGAATTTTTTGAGGAGGGCTGTAGCCTTCACAAACTGCTGTTTGACGCTCTTGGGGCCTGTTCCGCCTTCGATGTTACGGCGGGAAACGCTGTATTCGAAGGTGAGCGTCTTCTTCATCTGCTTTACGTTCGGGACGCCGGCGCTTGCCCAGGCCTCGTCACTGAGGTCCGTGAATTCAAGGCCTTGGCGGGCGGCTTCGCCGACTAGGCTACCGACCACGTGGTGGGCGTCGCGGAACGGCACGCCGGATTCGACCAGCAAATCTGCGAGGTCGGTGGCCAAAAGCGCCGGCAGCATCTTCGCGTGCATCTTGTCGAAGTTAAAGCGTGCGCTTTCCAGAGCCTCCTTCATCACGCGGAGGATGACCTTCACGTTGTGGACGCTGTCAAAGACCGGTTCCTTGTCTTCTTGCAGGTCGCGGCTGTAGCTGAGCGGAGCTCCCTTCACCAGCGTGTACATGGCGCTGAAGTTGCCGAGCATGCGGCCCGACTTTCCGCGGATGAGTTCCATGGAGTCGGGGTTTTTCTTTTGCGGCATCATGGAAGATCCGCTGCTAAACGCGTCGTGCAGGATGAGGAACCCGAATTCGCTGGTGCTCCAGTTCACAAAGTCCTCGGCGTAGCGGCTCAAGGTGTTTGCGATAATCGCGAGGTCGGCTTCAAATTCGAGCATCATATCGCGGTGGCTCACTGCGTCGATGCTGTTCGGGGAAACTCCCTTAAATCCGAGTTCCTTGGCCACCAAGGCGCGGTGGTACGGGAAGGCGGAGCCGGCCATGGCGCCGCTACCGAGCGGGAGTTCGCTGTGCAGTTCCAAGAAGTTGTCGAGACGCTTCACGTCGCGGCTCACGGCAAAGAACATGCTCATCAGGTAATGGCTGAAGTAGATGGGCTGCGCCTGCTGCATGTGGGTGTAGCCGGGCATCATCTTGCCGAAATACTTTTTGGCGAGGTCGAGGACCGTCTCCATAAGCGAGACCTCGAGGGCGCGGATTTCGGCGGCACGGTGGCGCATGTAGAGCTTGAAGTCCGTCGCCACCTGATCGTTACGGCTGCGGCCCGTGTGGATCTTTTTGCCGAGGGGGCCGATGCGTTCGGTGAGCACGCGTTCCACCGCCATGTGGATGTCCTCGTCGCTCTCTTTCCAAAGGTTCTTGCCTTCGTGGTAGTCCTTGAGGATGGACTTGAGCCCGTCGCAAATCTTCTTGTATTCCGCCTTGCTGAGTACGCCCGATTCCACAAGCCCCTTGCCATGACCGATGCTCCCTTCGATGTCCTCTTCGATGAGCTCGGCGTCGAACTGCAGGCTAAAGCTTAAATCGACCATGCTCTGGGCCATTCCACTGGCGAAGCGGCCAGTCCACATGTTTGTCTGGGTACTTTTTTTTGCCATTTTAAAATCCTCTTTCGCGCTCAAATATAGAAAGAAAAGAGGGACTGGATATTTGGCCTTTGCTATATTTTTAATGTTTTCTATGACCACGTACTATAGTCATCTGTTCCTTTTGTTACGAGCCGGCTTGGGTCAGTCGATGGCGAATTTGGAACTTTTGTCGGCAGAAGAATGGGGTCTCCTCTATAAGCAGGCGTCAAAACAATCTTTAATTGGAATTTTGTATGAGGCGATCAATCGTTTGCCCAAGGGCAACCGTCCCCCCGTTCCAGTTTTGATGCGCTTGGCTTACGAGGCCGAGGCAGTCAAGGGGATGAACCTTTTGCAGAATAAGGAGGCGGCGCGCCTGACATCCCTTTTTGTGGCGGAGGGAGTCCGTACGGCCGTTTTGAAGGGGCAGGCGAATTCCCGGCTTTACCCCGATCCTTTGATTCGCCAGCCCGGTGACATAGACCTTTGGGTTGAAGGCGGTCGTGAAAATGTCCTTGCGCTCTTAAAAAAAATGCATTTCCCTGTAGGACCCTGTAGTCGCCATCACGTGCACCTTCCTAAGGATGCTAACGGCGTTACGGTGGAGATTCATTACAGGGCTTCTTCGGGCAGCAGAAATCCCTTTGCCAACCGTCGTTTGCAGGCTTATTTGAACTCTGAGTTGAAAAACCTGGAGCTTGTACCCGAGGGATTTTACGTACCCTCGTTCCGTTTTGCCCTGGTGATGCAATTGTCGCACATATACCAGCACTTGTTTGGTGGTGGTATTGGCCTCCGCCAGCTGGTGGACTATTATGTCCTGCTGCAAAATGCCTCCAGCGAAGATCGCGAGTATGTGGCGCGGCAGTTGCGCCGTCTGGGGCTCAGTTACATTGCCGCTGCGGTGATGTGGGTTCTGCAGGAGGTCCTTGCGTTGGGGCACGAGCAGATGCTATGCGTGCCGGACGCTTACCGAGGCAAGTGGCTGCTTAAGGTGATTCTTTCGGGCGGGAACTTTGGATTCTATGACAGTCGCTACAACAAGGGAATTTTGAGACGTTGGGTCAAGGACCGCATCAGGGCTGTCCGTTTTATTCCGTTTGACCCGGTCGAGGTCATTTGGTGTGAATTCAGGTATTGGAAGGCGACTATCTCGTTGATTCCCAAACGCATGAGGGTGGGAAAGCTCGCCTTGGGCGGGAGGTGATGTTGAACACTAGGTTTTACAAGGTCGCAGGTCATGTTTTTGCCGTGAAGGCGGAATTCGCTTTTGACGGGATGCTGGAGAACGCAGGTCCCTTCGAGTGCCCTGAATCCGATGCCGGCTCCAGCTTGATTTTTGAATTGAATATTGAAAATCGCGAAGCTAGTGCGGACGGAACGCCTGCCGTGGAATTTGTGGAGGAAACACGCCAAGAAGACGAGGGGCAGCGCATTGTGTGCGGGCACACGGGCGCGGGCGAATCGGTTTATGAGTTCTATTTGGGCAGTTCCCTTACGGGAACATTGGTTTGTACGCCGGATTATTCCAGTGCAAAACTTTTGCTGGAGGATTCTTTCCCAAAGTTTGCCTTGAACAATTCCTTGATGGTTTTGTATGCCTTGTCAACATCAAAAATGGGAACGGCTCTTTTTCACGCGGCTGTCGTGAGTCACTCGGGCATGGGCTACCTGTTTTTGGGCAAGAGCGGGACGGGCAAGAGTACGCACGCAAGGCTCTGGCTCAAGTACATCGATGGTTGCGAACTCATAAACGACGACAATCCGGTGGTGCGCATTCGGGAAGACGGAATTTGGGTCTACGGTTCGCCGTGGAGCGGGAAGACTCCGTGCTACAAGAATGTGGCTCTCCCCTTGGGAGGCATTGTGCTTTTGAGTCAGGCTCCCTACAACAAGATTCGCCGTTTGGAGGGTGTCGAAGCTTATGCCGCGCTTGTGATTAGCATTTCGGGAAAGCGCTGGGATCGCGCCATGGCGGATTCCTTGCACCAGACGGAGAATGCGCTTGCAAAGTCCGCCAGGATGTATTACCTGGAATGCCTGCCCGACGAGGCGGCGGCAAAGATCTGTTTTGATGCCGTGGCAGCGAAAACCCCGACGGACGCCCAGATTATGGCAGAAGCCATCCGTCTGGTTCAATCGGGTGTGTGCGTCACGTTCCCCGTGAACGGTCGCAGCATGCTCCCCTTTGTGGAGGGCGGCCGCGAAAGTGTGGTGCTTGCGAAACCTCAAAAGGTCAAGGTGGGCGATGTGGTGCTTGCCTTTGTGGAGGGCTCCCGCTATGTGGTACACCGGGTCATTGCGCTGGAAGGCGAAAGTGTGACCCTCATGGGGGACGGAAACCTGGCGGGTGTTGAACATTGCACATTGAACGATGTGAAGGCAATCGCTACTCATGTGGTGGGCGCCAACGGCAGGCGCCGCTCCATGGATTTTTTGCCACGCCGCTGTGCTGCCAAGCTTTGGGTGTGGCTTTGCCCTGTTCGAAAATGGCTTTTTTTGCCCAGGCGAGTGTGCGCTAAACTACGCAGAATGTTCAAGACCGTTTGATTTCGTCGTTTGTTTTATATATTTGGCATGTATTTTTTTTAAGGAACAGGCATGAAACTCAAGGACGGCTTTGTGCTGCGCGAAGTGTGCGGCGAACAGGTGATTATGGGCGAGGGGCTGGGAGCCCTCGATTTTGGACGTATGCTCTGCCTAAATGAAACGGCCGCCTGGCTGTGGCAAAAGGCTGCCGAGGGCGAGTTTACCATCGACAGCCTGACGGAAGCCCTTTGCGGTGAATATGACGTTGCGCAGGAACAGGCTCGCGCGGATGTGGCCTCGATTGTGGACGAGTGGCAAAAAGTCGGCGTGGTGGAATGAAGTACCTGGCTTGGCTGTGGCGTAATACAAGCGGAATCCGTTTCAATGCGTTAGTCCGCGTTGCAGTGGGGCTTTTGCAGGTTTCGTTTGGCCTCCTCATGGTATGCCTCAGCAAGCATTTTATTGACGTTACCATAAAAAACGGGAGCGATGCCGACATTATTCGCATGGTGGTTTTCCTTGTGGGGACAATCGTGGGCGGAGTCGTTTTGCGCCAGGTCTACATGTACATGACGACTTCGGCGAACGTGCGCAAAACGAACGAGCTTCGTTTGCGGTTGTTCAGCAGCATGTTCAACCGTAGGCTTTACGACGAAAAGGAACTGCATTCGGGCGACGTGACATCGCGACTCTCCAAGGACATTGAGGCGGTGGGCGACGTTCTCTCGGCGACGCTACCGCAAATCGTGGTGACCTCTTGCCAGCTGGTGGGCGCCTTTTTGCTGATGCGCTGGTTTGACGCGCGACTTGCCTGGGCGCTGGTTTTGCTCACGCCGGTGGCGATTGTGGTGGGCAAGTTCGTGGCGCATAGGCTGCGCCACATGACGCTCGAGATTCGCGAAGGCGAAAGCCGCATCCAAATGCATGTGCAGGAGGGCGTGGAGCACAATGTGGTTTTGCGCTCCATGGAGAGCGAGCGTTGGATGGCAGACCAGCTGGATTCCATGCAGCGGGATTTGCGCGGGAATGTTTTGCGCCGCACGCGCTTTACCACGATTACGCGGTTCATGCTTGGCTGTACTTTTGGGCTCGGCTACATGCTGGCCTTTGTGTGGGGCGGTCTCGGGCTTCGCAGTGGCGCCATCACTTTCGGCGTGATGACCTCTTTTTTACAGCTGGTGGGGCAGATCCAGCAGCCCATCCTTTCGCTTTTGAACATGGCACCGCAGGTCATCCATGCGACGGCGAGCATTGACCGCCTGGAAGAACTGGAGACCAACAGGTTGGACGAACCTGAGGACGTTCACCTGCCCGACGCCCCAAAAAAGGGTGAAATCGTTTTTGACGACGTCACGTTCCGCTATGCCAAGGGCGACCGTGAAATTCTCTCGCATTTTACACACGAGTTCAAGCCCGGCAGCAAGACTGCCTTGATGGGCGAGACCGGCGTGGGGAAGTCGACCTTGTTCCGCCTGATGCTCGGGTTCATAAAGCCGACTTCGGGCTTGATTACGCATTTGCCGCGTTCTGCCTATGTTTTTGTTCCGCAGGGCAACACGCTCATGAGCGGCTCGGTTCGTTACAACCTGCTGCTGGCGAAGCCCTCGGCGACTGAGGAAGAATTGAATGCCGCCCTCCACACGGCCTGCGCCGACTTTGTGCATGACTTGCCGCAAGGGCTCGATACCGAACTGGGCGAACGCGGCTGTGGTCTTAGCGAAGGACAGGCGGAGCGCATTGCCGTGGCCCGCGGTTTGTTGCGACCGGGTTCCATTTTGCTGCTCGACGAAATCAGCGCGTCGCTCGACGAGGCGACCGAGCGCGAAATGTACCTGCGGCTTTTTGCCGCCTACCCGCAAAAGACGATGATCTTTATAACGCACCGCAAGGTGGTTTGCGAACTGTGTGACGAGACGGTCACGCTGTAACTGATTTAAAGTCGGCCTTACGCCTGGTCGCCTTGGCTCAGTATTTTTTCTACCTGCTCAATGATTTTTTCGCGTTCCCCACACCAGTTGGGGGCGAGGAGCATTTCGCTGGGGCTTTCGCCACTAAAACGTTCAATGGCGATGTCGGGACCGATAATCTTGATCATCTCGGCGACGGCTTCGCAGTATTCCTCGAACGAGAGCAGCTTGATTTCGCCGCTCGAGAAGTCTTGCGCCATCATGGTCCCTGCCACAATATGAAGCGGGTGGATTTTGACTGCGGCGAGGCCGAGGTCGTGCACTACCTGTGCGGTGTGCTTGAAGTCGTTCATATTCTCGTCCGGGAGCCCCACAATCACGTGGGTCGTGACGGTGAGCCCCGCCGCCTTGCAGCGCTTGACGGCATCCTCGAATTCGGCGAGGGTGTGCCTGCGGTTGATGGCGGCGAGCGTGAGGTCGTTTGCCGTTTGCAGCCCAATCTCGACAATGATGGGCTTCTTTTGGTTGAGCCCAGCCAGGTACGCAATCTTGTCGTCTTCGAGGCAGTCGGGGCGCGTGCCGATGGCAAGTCCGGCGACTTCCTTGTGCTTTACAATGGGGTCGATGATTTCGTGCAGGCGCTCGAGCGGCGCGTGCGTGTTGGTGTAGGGCTGCAGGTAGGCAAGGATCCCTGCGTTCGGGTATTTTTCGCGAAGCTTGGGCACGAACGTGTCAAGCTGTTCCTGGATTTGGACCTTGGCCTGGTCAAAGACCGGGCTGAAGCTGCGGTTGTTGCAGTAGCTGCAGCCGGAATAGCTCTTGGTGCCGTCGAGGTTCGGGCAGCTGAAACCGCCGTTCAGGGGCATTTTGCGAACCTTGAGGTAGTTGGGGAAGAGTTCAAGAAGCAAGTCGCGATAAGGTTTGTAGTGCATGTCTTTTAATTTAACCTTTTTGAATAGTGAAAGTGCATCCATTCGTTTTTTTTTGTGTTCGTTTTTTCATTATTGTTATATTTAGGCTTGCAAATGGATGTGCTTAAAGACAAGTTTGTTGCTTTGCTGCGTTTTTCCCTGGGGGTAGATGCGGATTTTTGCTTCCGCTTGACTCCCGAAGAATGGGAAAGCGTATATGGGCTTGCCGAAAAGCAGTTGATGCTTGGGATTTTGTATGGCGGTGTGTCGCGGTTGCAGGCCGAATTCCGCCCTCCCAGGGAGATAGCCTTCCAGTGGGCGAGTGACGCCGAGAGCACCAGGGGGCTCAACCAGAAGTTCTATGACGAGGCGGCACGGCTGACGCGGTTTGTCGATGCCGAGGGACGTCGTTCGGCGATCCTCAAGGGACCTGCGAACGCGAGGCTCTACCCGGACCGCTTTGCACGCCAGCTGGGCGACATTGACATTTGGGTGGACGGCGGCAAAAAGGATGTCATTGATTGGCTTCGGCAAAAAAAACTGCTCGAAGGTTCTGAAAAGAGCTCGCATCACGTGCACATGGTTTCTAACGAAAAAGGCATTAGTGTCGAGGTGCACTTCCGTCCGTCATCGGGATTCTTCAACCCGTTTTTGAATGCCCGCCTGCAAAAGTACCTGCGTGAAGAACTTGTGGATCTGTTGCCCGTGCCCGAGGGATTTAACGTACCCTCTGCCATGTTCGCCTTGGTAATGCAGCTCGCGCACATCGAGCGCCATCTTTTGACTGGGGGAGTTGGGTTACGCCAAATAACGGATTACTTTATTTTGCTTCGGTCGGCGACTCCCGAGGAGCGCGACTACGTGGCATCCCGTTTAAAGTACTTGGGGCTTGGTGTCATGGGCGGCGCCATGATGTGGGTTCTGCAGAAGATTTTTGCTTTGGATGCGTCCCTCTTGCTTTGCAGGCCTGATGCCCGTCGCGGTCACCTGTTGCTTGACGAAGTGCTTGCAGGCGGGAATTTTGGGAATTATGCCGCGTGGCAACAGTACAGGGCTCTTCGCAGGATTTGTTACAAGAGGATGCGCGCTTTTCGTATAATGGCTTTTCACTGGTCCGAGGGCGTTTTCTTTGCGTTTTTTGATTGGAAGCGGATCTTTTTGTCGATTCCTTTGCGTATTCGGTACAGGACACTCTCGCTGCGGGACATGCCGCCGCATAACTAAACTATATTGGAGTAGATTTTGGAGGTTTCAATGAAATCTTTTTGTTGTATGGCATTTGGTGCCGCCTTGGCGGCTTCGCTCCTTTGCACCTCGGCCTTTGCGCAGAACGTTTTGAGCAATGGCGACATGGAGTACGGCGATGGCGGCTGGTACTTGTGGAACAACCCCGATGGCCCGGCGACCGTTGAAACGCAAATTGCTGTGGAAGGCCTTGGCGTCGACAAGTCGAAGGGTGCGAAGGTGGTGGTGAAGACTCTCCCCAAGATTTGGTGGGGGCTCCAGCTACAGCCGCCCAAGTTCCTTGCCGATTCCGCATACTACACGCTCTCCTTCAAGGCGAAGGGCAACATGCCCATTAACGCGGTGGTGCAGGGAGGCCCTCCCGACTACCGTCAAAAGGAGAGCGCCAGCTTCCAGTTGACCGACAAGTGGCAGACTTTTTCGATGAAGTTTCTCGCCGACCAGAAGGGCTATGGCCTCAACAACGTCACGTTCCATGTGGGCCTGCAAAAGGGTTGGATCCAAATGGACGATGTGCGGATCGAAAAGGCTGAAACGCTGGACACGCTTTGGTACCAGACCGCCGAATCCCGTATCGACAGCCTCCGCAAAAAGGACTTCACCGTGAAGGCCGCCCCCGGGTCTAAAGTCTCGGTGAAGCTGTTGCGCCACGCGTTCCCGTTTGGCACGGCGCTCAACATCACGACCGATAGCAAGAGCGACAGCATTGAGAACTGGTACAAGGCCAAGGCGAAAAAATTCTTTTGGCACGCGGTGAGCGAGAACCAGTTCAAATGGCCCGAGTACGAACCCAAGAAGGGCAAGATCCTCAAAAAGGAAATGTACCGCTACGTGGACTTCACGCAGGCCAACGGCTGGAAGCTCCGCGGGCACGCCCTCATGTGGGGCCACCAGGGGTACGGATTCGACAAGCACTATTCCAACCCGCAAACGCCCAAGCAGTGCAATGATTTTGGTAAAATGCTCAAGGCGCGCATTGATCGTGACCTCAAGGAGTACAAGGGCAAGATTACCGAATACGACGTGTGGAACGAACCGTTGCACGAGTCCTACACCTTCAACACCTGCGGATGGCAGTACCTCGACAGCGCTTTCATTTGGGCGCACAAGGCCGATCCCGATGCCATGCTGTACCTGAACGAGTACAACGTGGTCGCTGCGGCTGAGACTGACCGTTATGTAAGCCTCATCAAGGGCATGCTCGACCGCAAGGTGCCTATCATGGGCGTGGGCGTGCAGTGCCACTTTAACGCGCGTCCGGTGGAGCCGGCCCTCATCAAGGAGCGCCTCGACAAGATTGCCTCGCTTGGGCTCCCCATCAAGGTGACGGAACTGGACTTTGGCACGTGGGACCAGGGCATGACGCTCTCCGAAAAGGGCCAGGCCGACGCTTACGAAAAGTTCATCCGCAGCGCCTTTAGCCACCCGGCCATTAACGGCATTGTGCTGTGGGGCTTTTGGGATAACCGCCACTGGATCAAGAACGGCGGCATCATTGGTGCCGACGGTCACGAGAAAGAGGCTGCCAAACGCATTTACGACCTCTGGCACAAAAAGTGGACCACCGAGGCGACCGCGACCGCTGGTAACGACGGCGTGGCGAAGTTCCGCGGTTTCAAGGGCCGTTACCAGGTCACCGCCGACGGCAAGACCACTGAGATGGATGTTAAGTAATGAAAAAGAATTTGCCCGGAATCCTCTTCCTTGTTGCGATGCCCGTTTCGGTGTGGCTGTTCGTGAAGGTCGAGGCCCTGTCGGGGTCCGAGTTCGTTGGCCTTTTGGCGGCGGTCCTGTTGTATGTTGTCATCGGGCTGCTCGTGGCGTTGATTTTTGGCAAAAAGGGGGAGCCTCGTGAGTGAACCGCGTTCCACACTCGTCTTTGCGACCGGCGTCGGCCGCATTAAAGAAGAAAAGCCCAAGGCCGAGCGCCCGCAGGGCGACGGAGTCGTGCGCATCCAGCTCAAGCGGATGGGCGGCGGTAAAATGCTGAGCGTCGTGACGGGAGTGCCCCTCGATGAAGATGAACTCAAGGAGCTGGCCCGCGCCTTGAAGCAAAAATGCGGGGTGGGAGGTTCCGTCAAAGACTTCAACATCGAAATCCAGGGCGATAAGCGCAACATTTTAAAGCTGGAACTCGAAAAAAAGGGCTATTTGGTCAAACTTTCGGGCGATTAATTTTTTGTTGGTGTTATATTTTATGGTGGAATAGGAATGAGTAACATGAAAAAATTTGTCAAAGTCTCGCTATTTTTGCTTTTAGGCTTCGCGACCCTGACGATGGCCGAAGATAAAATCACCAGGTATTTTGACTGCTGGATGGAAAACGTCGGCCGTGTCGAGCCCGAGGAACTGGAACGCCTTGCTGTGAAGACCTATGGCGAAGCCTGGATTTGCGGTTGCTTCAACATCGAAGAGAAGGAAGCCGACGAGTGGGGCGAAGGCGCCACCAAGGTGACCAAGGTGTGGGATTTGCCTCAGTTTGAAATTCTCAAGTGCAAGGGCAAAAAGTGCGCCGAGGACAGCGACGAGTACAACAAGAACCTGGACCTTTGCGTAGACCACCTCAACAGCACGGGCTTTACACTTGCCGACTTTGCCGATAGCGGCAAGGTCCACGACGCCGTGGCGCAAAAGTTCACCGACAACAAGAAACCGACTCCGTTTGGAACGTATTTTGCCGAGCGCAAGGCCCGCCTCGACAGCATCCCGTGCTTTTTCCAGTATCACGAACGTCCGGACGCCCCGCGCCTTTTGGACTGGAACCGCAAGGGTGTGTTCGCCATTTCCGGGCTCCCCGAAAAGCTTTTGCCCGATGCCGTGGGTCGCTTTATTGACTACAGCGATGTCCGCTGCAAAGATGGCAACGTGTGGTCCGGCTTCCTTTTGAACGGCTACCTCGAAAACGAGATGACCGTGGATGCCAACGGCAAGTTCCATGGCCGCGAGACGGGCTACGGCAACGACCCCAACCTGCCTATGCGCCAGGGCAAGGAGTTCGGCAAGGTGCTTTATACCACCGAATACGTCCACGGCAACAAGAACGGCGTTTCGCGTTTCTACCGCTACAGCGCGGTCGACAATCTGGGCATCAAGGATCCCAAAGAAAAGAAGAAAATGAAGCCCTACTACTTCTTGCACCTCGAAGTCCCCTACAAGATGGGCGCGGTGCATGGCATGGTCAACATGTTCTCGCAAAAGGGCTTCCTCATGGCAGAGATCCCGTACTGGAACAACGAAATCCACGGCCGTCTCACGGTCCACTACCCGTTTGTCGAAGACTACAAGGCGCAGCAGAAGGCCGAGGAGAAGGCCGACAAGCGTGAACTCAAGCGCATCAGCAAGCTCAAGGGCAAGCAGAGGAAGGCCGCCGAGGAAGCCTTCGCCCAAAAGAAGGAAGAACGCGAGGCCGCGCGCGCCAAACTCAAGGACAAGATTACCATCGACTTCAAGAAGGGTCTGCTCAACGGACAGAACGATCTGGGCTATTCCTTTGGCAACTACCGCGATGGCAAAATTGAGGGCAAGTTCTACACCTACTATGTGGATGAACGCTGCTACGAGTGGATACCCGTGAACGGCATCGAAGGCACAGACCCCGAAAAGAGCAACCAGGCGTGTTTCATCATGAAGAACGACAAAAAGAGTTGGGGCACGTTCCGTAACGGCGTACTCCAAGGCCTTATCGAGTGCGCGAATGGTATCAAGGGCAAGGAGAACGTGGACTGCGACCACGCTTACTAGTTTTTGCAAGCTCGGTTTCGTTGCTGACGAAACCGGAATTCTTTTGTATATTTGCAATGCTTCGGTGGCAGTAGTCGCCGGCGAGTTGCCTGGTTAGTTTAACAGGATAAAACGGGTCCCTCCTAAGGACTAGCTCCGCGTTCGAGTCGCGGACCGGGTATTTTAAGCGGATGGCGCTGTGGTGCTGTCCGTTTTTTTCTATTTTAGGGGCGTGAATAAAAAACTTGTCGCCATTATCGCTGTTTTCGGTCTTTTGCTTTTGCTGCCCTTCTCGGTGCAGTCGGTGGCGGACCTCCGCGGCGATAAGCGGTTCATTTCGTTCGATATTTTCAAGGATGTGGTCTACACGCCGTTCAAGCGTGGGAACGCCATTGCCCATGCGGCGCTCAAGTTGGATTCCTGCTGGCGAGCCGCACGCGAGTCCATGGCGGGCGGTACCGAGATTGCCGACGCCCTGGAACCGGTTGTGGGGGCGCTCTCCGACCTCGAAGCGGCTGTGCTTACGGTGAACACCTATGCCGAGCTGGATTCAGGGGAATCCCGCTACAAGCTGTTGAAACAGGCCGACACGCTCCTGGCCGCCCTCGAAGACGAACCCGAGAGCTTCCCGACGGTGGATTCGGCATTGAAAGCGACCATTTCGCGATTTGACCATTTTTCGCTGGGCGACGCCTTCCTTGACGTGAAGCAATATGGCGTTTGGACGAGCCGTTACCTGCGCGCCTTTGAGAGCAAGGTCGAGGACGAGAATGCGCTTGTTTTGGCGGTGCGTCCGCGTTACCAGCTGGCCGTCTGGAAGATTTTTAATGACCCCGGTGAAAAAGTCGTCCTCGGCTCCAAACCACCTGCACCGGCGGGGAATCAGGACCCGTGGCTTTTTTACCGCCAGGACGTGGAATTCTTGGTGCAGCCGTCACCCCTCGACGCGCGCAGCGCCAAGCTCGACAACCCCGTGAAGGCAATCGCGAAGTTCCGCGACCAGCTGCGCGCGAAGGGCGTGGAACTTTTGGTGGTCGTGGTGCCGGGCAAGCCGAGCATTTACCCCGAACGCCTTACGGGCGGCGAATCCCCGTTGAATTTGGGAAATACCTCGTCGAACGGGGCTACCCGCGGACACGGCAAGGCGATTCTCGATTCGCTTACCTCGCTTGGATTTAACACGGTGGACTTGTACACGCCTCTGCTTGCCGCCAAGGCGGGCGATACGGCGGAAGGAGCACTCTACCTGAACGACGACACGCACTGGACCCCCCGCGGTGCGGAACTGGCGGCCAAGGAGATAGCCAAAAAGGTGCAGTCCATGGCAGAGGCGGGCGTCATCGAGGTGGGCGAGGACTCGGTGGAGTTTTCGGTTGCCGACAGCGTGGCGCACCGCATGGGCGATATAGGCGAGATGAGCGGGCTCAACAAGTTTGGCGTGTTCAAGGAGCAAGATGTCACGGGGCATGTGGTGTCGCCTTTCAAGGACGACTTCCGCAAGGCGAAGATTTTGATTCTCGGTGACAGCTTTAGCCGCATTTACCAGACCGATTCGCCGGTGAACGCGGGCTGGATTGCGCACTTCGCGAAGAACATGAACCGTCCTGTGGCATCTATCGTGAGCGATGGCGGCGCTTCGACTTTGGTTCGCGAGAAACTCGCCCGCAAGGCCGGCGTACTCAAGGGCAAAAAACTTTTAATCTGGGAATTCGTGGAACGCGACCTCCGCTTTGGTGCGGAAGGCTGGAAAGAGGTTGATTTCTAATGGCAAGGCATGGAACGCCCACTCCGGGGCAGGCAATTCTGGAAGGTATCGAGTGGCTTAAGATGGACAAGGCGGAATTTGCCCGTCGTCTTGGTGTTTCCATGGAAATGCTCGAGGCCTTGATTGCCGGAACGCAGCCTATTACTCGCGAACTCGCCGAATCGCTGGAGTCCGTGACAGGGAGCCCTGCCGCCTACTGGCGCATGCTCGCAAGAAAAGTTACTAGTTCCAAGTTATAAGTTACTAGATTTCTGTGGGATTTATTGATTAATTTTACTAACTCATTATGAATATCATTGACGCCGTATCTTGTATGTGTGACCTCGCGAAGGACGAGGCGGAACAGTTCGATATCATTGCCTCGAATTCTCATTCCGAGGGGCTCTCGGTATTTCAGGGACAGGTGCAGAATACCGAAATCTCGGATTCCGTGGGGCTTGGCATCCGCGTGATCAAGGATGGCCGTCCGGGTTATGCCCACACCGAGCGCTTGACCAAGGAGGCACTGCAGCAAACGCTCAAGGATGCAGTTTGCCACACGCAGTGGACCGAGAAAACCGATATCGAGTTGCCGCAGCCGGTAAAGCTCTCCGAGCCCGAGGTGAACTACAACGCGGAACTCGAGAAGCTCGATCTGGCGCAAATGAAGGACTTTTGCATTGACCTCGAGAAGGCGACTTTTGCCAAGTCTAAGGAAATCGAGAATATCCCGTACCTGGGCGCCGAAAAGGAGGAGGACTACGCTATTGTGGCGAACCACAACGGCCTATTTTATGAGTCTCGCTCCAATGCCGCCTCGGCTGGGGCTGGCGCGGTTGCCAGCCGCGACGGTGTCAAAAAGCTGGGTAATTTTGTGAAGAACGGTCGCGATTGGAACGCGTTCAGCATCGATGAAATCGCAAGTCGCACTGCGGAATACGCCACGGAACTCTTTGGCGCCCAAAAAATTGAAGGCGGCAAGATCCCCGTGATTTTCTCTGAACGCATTTCGAACCGCCTTTTGGGCATGTACTGCAGCCCCTTTGTGGCCGAATCCATGCAAAAGGGCATGTCCCGCCTCGACGGCAAGGAAGGCGAAAAAATCGCGAGCGACGTGTTCTCCATCTGGAACGACCCGCTGGGTGAAATGTTCGAGCACCGCTTTATGTTCGACTCCGAGGGGAGCCTCACGCAGCGCGTGAAGGTGGTGGATGGCGGCGTCTTTACCTCGGCGCTCTACAACCTTGAAACTGCGGCGAAGGCGGGGCGAAAAACCACGGGCAACGGCTCCCGCAGCTTTGGAGACAAGATGTCAACGGGATTCTACAACTTATTGGTTCCTGCGGGCGACAAGACTACAGCGGAACTCCTGAAGCTGTTCCCCAAGTGCCTGCTGGTTGCCCGCCTGGAAGGCAATTCCGGCTGCAATTCGGTATCAGGCGAACTGAGTATCGGTGCGCACGGGTTCTGGTGCGAAAACGGCGTAATCCAGCACCCAGTCGATGGCGTGACGCTCTCCGGCAATTTCTTCGATATTATCCAGAACATTGTCGCCGTCGGGAACGAATACTACAATCCTTTCTCGAACTACAAGGTGCCTGCGCTCGCGGTATCTAACCTTGCGGTAAGCTGCTAGCCGCTTTCTTCTGGCGGTAAATCAGCACAATCAGCCACACAAGGCCCGTGATAATCATGATGCTGCAGAGCGTCTGTCCGCGGCTCATGCCGAAAAGGTCGATGCGCCCCAGGTGGGCATCGGGCCTGCGGAAGAATTCGATAAAGAAGCGGAATATGCCGTAGCCCATCAGGTAGAGGCAGGGCATCTTGTCGCGCAATAGGGGAATGCGTCTCAGGTTATAGAGAACGGCGAATAGGATGACGCCCTCGAAGCACATTTCGTAGAGTTGGCTAGGGTGGTGCAGAATCGGGTTCGTGATGGGGCTGTCGTGGGCAAGCGGGAAGAACATGCCAATAGGGCTCGTGGTTACTTCGCCAAAGAGTTCCCCGTTGATGAAGTTTCCCCAGCGCCCCCAGGTGTAAGCAAGCGGGGCTGCCAAAAAACAGAGGTTAAGCCAGGGCCATATCTTCATTTTGTTCCGCTTGAGTCCGATAATCACAAAGAGGAGGCCAATGAAGAGTCCACCGTGATAGCTCATGCCCGCAATGCCGGTAAAATGGTAGCCGAGGGCGTCATGGCTCAGCGGCAAAATAATCTCCGTGGGGTTCTGCAGGTAGTAATGCGGCTTGTAAAAGAACACGTAGCCGAGTCTGGCGCCAATCAAAATGCCTGCGATAATCCAGGTGAACATGCTGTCGAACTGTTCCTTGGTGTAGCCCATGTTCTCTTTCTTGTTGATTTTCCACATGGTGAGGTAGGCGGTGACAAAGGCAAAAATGTACATTACGCCGTACCAGCGTACCTCGAAACTGCCAAGGGCGAATGCGGTTCCATCAAAATAAGTCGGTATAAGGTTCCACCAGGTCGGTTCCATTAGTTGCTCCAAAGGGTTTTGTGTGCCCAATAATTTATAATCATTGCGGCGACTTGGCACGCGGGCTGCGAGCGGAAACCCTGCAAATCGTGGATTTGCAGAATGACGACGACAATCGCCTTGCTCGGGTCCTCTTTAGCTTGTGCGAAACCCATGAACCATTCGTAACGTCCATATGGGTCGTGGCCGTCCAGGCTACCCGTTTTGCCGCCGATGTTCAGGGCGTTGAAGTTTTTGCGAGCCATGTTGCGGGTCGAGATGTGCTTGCGGGCGGTGCCGTTGGTGATGCTGCGGATCATGGCCTCCCTGAGCCCGTAGTAGGTATTCTCACTGAACTTGCCCACGTCGAGCGCAATGCGGTTCTTGGGGGCGAACTGGGGGAGGTTTGCTGCCCAGGGGATTTCGAGCGGCTTTTTGGTGAGGATGGAGCGCACCTGGGCGGCGGCGAGGAGCGGCGTGAGGGTGGTCGACTCGGTAAAGCCGCAGCTGGCTTCGGCGAGGCCGTAGCCCGTGTCGGGCGGGTTGTAGTTCGAACGCCCGGGGATCCCGCTGGGAAAGTTCATGTTGTAGCCCAGGTTCTTGGCGGCGCTCTTGAGGCGGCTCGCCCCCACGTTCATGCCGATGATGGCCAAGGGCGGGTTTGCCGACTTGGCGTAAGCGTCCTGCAGCTCGATGGTTGGTCCCGTGTAGTTCTCGGCGACGCGCAGTTGGCGCTTGTACAAGGTGTGGTGCGCCCCCTGATCGGGAATGGGCGTGTTGAGCGAGTAGCGGTTGCTCTCCATGGCCGCGGCGATGGTGATGGTCTTGGCGAGCGAGGCGGCGGGGAAGGTGTTTTTGACAAAGTAGTCGGGGTCGTTTTGCACTTTGCCGTCCTTGGTCTCGCCCCAGGCGATAATCTCGTTGGTCTTGGGTTCCACTACCAGCATCACGCTGTGTAAAGGCTTGAAGCGTCTCAGCATGATGTCGATTTTTTCGGCGAGGAACACGTCCTTTTGATTTTTGATGTGGGCACTGTCGATGACCTCGATCTCTGGCTGAGTTTCTGGGGTGACCGCGGCGATGATGGTCGCCTGCGTGTTCGCGATGTTTTCGACCTGTTCTTCGGCCTTGGTCAGCGGGGCGCTCGCCTGTAGGGCGTTTACGGGTTTCTCGGCGGAGTCGACTGGGGCGTTTTCTGCTGAGTCCGCGGTTGGCAGACTGGTAGAAACGGCGGTCGAGGCGACTGGCGCTTGGGTATCGGACTCCCCGCCAAAAATGCAGGAGCCAATCAGTGTGCAGAAGATAATAAAGACGGCTGCGGCAATGCAGCGATTTCTCATTCGTTCTTTGTAGGGGCGTCTATTCTTGGGGTCGTAATAATATTTCATCGAGTTTGTTTACTTAAAAATCGTCTTGCGGTAGTAGGCGAGCTCGGCGATGCTCTCGCGGATATCGTTCAGTGCCTCGTGGCGCTTTTCCTTCTGGAATTCGGCGAGTTGCGGATACCAGCGGAACGAAAGTTCCTTGATGGAACTGACGTCTATATTCCTGTAGCAAAGCCAGTTCGATATTTCGGGCATGTATTTGTACAAAAAGCGTCTGTCCTGCGTGATGGAATTGCCGCATAGCACGTTCTTTGTCTTTTCGGTAAAGGGCTTGATAAAGTCGAATGTCACTTTCTCGGCATCGGCGGTGGAGTACTGCGAATGCCTGCAGCGTTCCACGAGCCCGCTCTGAGTGTGGTGCTTGGAATTCCACTCGTCCATGGATTCAAAGACGTTCTCACCCTGGTGTATGGCTATGACGGGTCCTTCTGCAAGGATGTTCAGTTCCGCATCGGTAACGATTGTGGCGATTTCCAGGATAACATCCTTGTCGGGGTCGAGTCCGGACATTTCCAGGTCCATCCAGACCAAGTTTCTAGAACTTTTCTTTTTTGTCATAGCGTCTGCAAATTTAGTTTTTTATAAAAAAAAGATAATGTTTCTTTGCGGATTGGGCGTCATATTTGATATTTGTCCGTCTTTTTACTTATTTCGTCGGGGGGTTGTCCCAATGAGAAATAAAACACTTTATTGTAAGAAAAATATTTGCTATATTCGGCCTCGTTAATTTGTTATACAGGAACACACTATGGAAGAAGTAGTTATCACTGGTATGGGCTGTGTTTCGGCCCTTGGAAATTCCCCCGACATCCTCTGGGACAGCCTTTTGCAGGGCAAGTCCGGTGTCGCCAAGATTGAAAGGTTTGATGTTTCCGCTTTGCCGGTCCAAATTGCGGCTGCGGTCAAGGAATTTGACGGTTCTGAGTTCTTCAGCGCCAGAGACCAGTCCAGGTTCTCGAAGTGCATCCAGTATGCTGTCTATTCAGCCTTCCAGGCGTTGAAGAATGCCGGTGTTGACCCGAAGGCCGAAGATCCTTCCCGTTCTGGAGTAATTATCGGTGCTGGAATCGGTGGCATGAACTCCTATACTGAAAATGCGGTCACCTGGGGAACCCGTGGTCCGAACCGCGTTTCTCCTTTCTTCATCCCGATGTCGATTACCAATATGCCTGCTGGCGAGGTTTCTAACCGCACTGGATGGATGGGTCCCTGTTTCGCCGTGGTTTCCGCCTGTGCAACATCGAACCATTCCATTGCTGCCGCTTACGACGCCATCCGCCTTGGTCGTGCCGACATCATGCTGGCCGGCGGTACCGACGAAACGGTGAACCCGCTCGCTCTCGCTGGCTTTACCAACATGCATGCGCTCTCCAAGCGCAACGATGACCCCGCCACTGCTTCCCGCCCGTTCGACAAGGACCGCGACGGCTTCGTGATGGGCGAAGGTTCCGGCATTCTCGTGCTCGAAAGCCTTTCTCACGCCAAGAAGCGCGGCGCGAACATCCTGGCCCGCGTTGCTGCTGTCGGCATGAGCGCCGATGCACACCACATGTCCGCCCCGCGTGAAGACGGCGAAGGCGTGCGTCTCGCTATCGAAATGGCTCTCCGTGACGCTGGCATTTCCCCGAAGGAAGTGGGCTACGTGAATACCCACGGTACGTCGACCCCGCTCGGCGATGTTGCTGAATGCTCCGCCCTCGAGAAGGTGTTCGGTGCATCCGATTCCCTGAAAATCAACTCCTCCAAGTGCATGATCGGTCACGCCCTCGGTGCTGCCGGTGCCCTTGAGGCCATCATCACGGTGAAGTCTCTGCAGAACCAGATGATTCATGCTACGACGAATGTGTTCAATCAGGACGAACGCATCCACCTCGATGTTTGCGCGAACAAGAATACGAGCCACAGCTTCAAGTATGCGCTCTCCGACGGCTTTGGCTTCGGCGGCCAGAACAGCGTGCTCCTCTTGGCTCGCGACTAATTCCGCATTACACATTATAAAAGCCCTTGGAGTTCCATTCTCCGGGGCTTTTCTTTTTCTATCTTTACAGGCGTGAAAGGGTCAATCTCAAAATGCTTTGCTGCTTTTGCTCTTGCGCTGGTTTGCCTTGTGCAGTTCACGCATGCGGCACCCAACGATCCGCTGACCTGGCGCGATTCCGCATGGGACTACCGCAGTGAAGACCCGGAGGACGTTGGTACCCAGGTTTCTATCCCCAAGGTTGCCGGGGTGGCATCCCTCACGCTTATTGCCTACGGTGCCGCCTACTGGCTTGTGTTCGAAAAGGGCTGGTGGGAAGACGAGGGCAGCCATTTCCATTTTGAAAACGATTTCGACTACGCCATGAACCTCGACAAATTCGGGCATTTTGCCTCGGGCGTTATGATGGGTGAGAGTTTTTACGAGGGTTACCGCTGGGCTGGGCTTTCGGAGTTCCAGTCGTACCTTTTTGCGGGCCTCTCCGCATTGTCGACCCATATTGCCATCGACGTGAAGGACGGCTATTCGCCGGACTGGGGCTTTAGCATCTTTGACGTGCTCAGCGGGACCTTGGGCGGGTTCCTCCCTATGGCCGAACGCTACATTCCGGTGTTCAAGTATGTGGACCTCAAGTGGAGCTACTGGATCAATACCAAGGCCTATTACCGTCAAAGCCATACCAAGGTGTTTACCGACGACTACTGTAACCAGACTTTCTGGGCTTCGTTCAAGCTCTACCGTTTACTTCCCGCCGCCGCCCGCCAGTATTACCCGAGCTGGCTTGCCGTTGCCGCGGGCCTGAGTATTGACGAGAAGGTGTTTACCGGCGAACCACACCCGCGTCGCGAGGTCTACATCGCCCTGGACTACGACTTCGAGGCGTTCCGCCCGCAAAGCCGCATGGCGCGCTCCATTGTGAAGTACCTCAACTACTTCAAGTTGCCGGCACCGACGGTCCAGGTTTATCCGGAAGTCCATTGGTACTGGTTGTACCCCATCAAGTTCTAGTTAAAAAAATGTCTACCGTCTCGGTTCAAGAAATCCAAAAGTATTTAAGTGTCGCGGAATCGCTGGCCCGTAGGGCGGGCGACCTTTGCCTTGAACTTCAAAAGAACCTGGGCGATGTCAAGTACAAGTCCGTGAAGGATGTGGTGACCATCGCCGACGTGAGCAGCGAAAAGCTGATTGTCGAGGGAATACGCTCGGCATTCCCGACGCACTCCATCCGTACTGAGGAAGCCGGCGTGATTGCTGGTTCCGATTCGCGGTTCCAGTGGATTATTGACCCGGTCGACGGGACTGTGAATTTTAGCCGCGGGATTCCGCTGTGGGGCATTTCCATAGCCCTCCATTTTGAAGGCAAGCCGCTGGTGGCCGCGGTAAACCTGCCCAAGCTGGGCGAACTCTATACCGCGGGGCGTGGGCTGGGTTCCAAGATGAACGGGAATCCCATCCATGTGAGCGCCGAATCCAATCCGACGCACGCCATTGTGAGCAACGGCGACTTCAATGTGGGGGAGGTGGCCAAAATCAACGCCTGCAATTCCCACAATTTTGCCCGCGAAGCCGAAGTCTTCGAACGGGTCAAGTGCCTCGGGTCGGCTGTGATCGAGGGCTGCTTTACTGCCTGCGGTCGCCTGGATTGCTTTGTGATGACCATGAGTTACCCCTGGGACATTGCCGCCATTTCCCTCCTGGTTGAGGAGGCGGGGGGGCGTTCCTCCCACATTAACGGGACGCCCATGCGGTTTGTGGATGGGGAGCAGGTGGTCTTCAGTAATGGCCTTTTGCACGATATTTTGGTAAAAACGGTCAGTTTTTCTTGATTTTTTTGCCATTTACTCTTGAAAAACAAACAAATTATCTAAATTTTTTCGCGTCATTAATCACGAAAACCACTTATCAAAGGAGATAAGATGAAATCGATGAAACTTTCGGCCGTTATTTTCGGCCTTGCCGCTACGGCAGCCATGGCCCAGTCGGCTGACATTGAATGGGAAGCTGTCGGGGAAACAGCTCCTGCTGAACAGGCCGCCGCCCCGGCCGATACTGCTGCCGCTGCTGCCGCTCCGGCCGATACCGCCGCTGCTGCCGCCGCCCCGGCCGATACTGCCGCTGCTGCCGCTCCGGCCGATACCGCCGCTGCTGCTGCCGCCCCGGCCGATACTGCCGCTGTCGCTGCTGCAGACTCTGCTGCCGCTCCTGCCGCTGAACCGGTTGCCGAAGCCAAGGGTCCGGAATTCAAGATTTCCGGTGAAGCCGAAGCCGATGCCTACATTTTGGGCTATGGCGAGAATCATCGTGCCATCCACAGTTTCTCCTCGACCTTCGACCTGAACTTCGATGTGAAATTCAACGACAAGTGGTCTGCATTTGTGGGCTTGGAAGCTGACGACGTGACCGCTGATCCGGAAGTCCGCTTCAATGGCGCTTATGTCCAGTACCAGAACAGCCTCCTGGCTTTCAAGATCGGCGACATGACCTATGCTGAAGGTGCTTTCAACTACTATCGTTATGACGATCCTGCTGAAGCTGCGGCTGGCATGAAGGAAAACAACATGCGTGGCGTGGAATTGGATATCGTTGGTATCCAGCTCGCTATCGGTCTTTCTACCGATGCTTACACCATTGCCGCTCCGTTCGCTGTTAACGCCGATGAGGCCGCCTACTTTGTGCACTTGGCCTACGATCTCAACGTGGCTGGCCAGACACTCCGTCCGTATGTGCAGTACAAGGGCTACGACCTGGGCGATGCCAACCGTCTTCGTGCCGGTTTGGATGTCAACCTGAGCGTCTTCAACGACCTCTTCAAGTTGCATGCTGTTTACGGGTTCTTTGATGATCAGGTTGCCAAGTCCAACCCGAAGATCAGCCACACTGTGTTGGCGGAACCGACCATCTCCAAGGGCAAGTTCTCTGTCACGGGCGCTTTCTTCTACGCCTTCCTCACCGACAAGATGGGCAATGCTTCTTGGATCGATGTTCCGGAACGCTTGTTCGTCTATGCTGAACCGGCAGTCCAGTTCACCGAATCCCTCAAGGTTGGTGTGATGGGTGAATATCACACCAACACGCTTGACAACAACAACGACAATAACGAATTCGCTTACCTCGGCCCGAAGGTCTACTTCACCCCGACCGAATTCATTGACATGGACTTCTTTGCTGCCGCAATCCTCCCGATGGGTGATGGCGATGGCACGGGCACGCTCCTGAACTACACCGAAGACGACAACTTCCTCTTCGACTTTGGTGCCGAAGTCATCTTCAAGTTCTAGTTTTCAAAAGAACTTTCAGAAAATCCGACTCTCATGAGCCGGATTTTTTTTGTATTGGAAATTTCTTACGTACCGAGCGAGCGGTCTTTCAAGGGCGTATGCGACCTTTGGCCACTTAGCAGCTTGCTGCTTAGTGGACATGGCCACCTTTAGGTGGGAGCTCGTGAGAAAACGGAGGTCTTGCCACCTCACGTACCGAGCGAGCGGTCTTCCGTGAGCCGGAATGGCTCGTATTAACGAGCCATGTAGGCGAGAGCTCGTGAGAAAACGGAGGTCTTACCACCTCACGTACCGAGCGAGCGGTCTTTCAAGGGCGTATGCGACCTTTGGCCACTTAGCAGCTTGCTGCTTAGTGGACATGGCCACCTTTAGGTGGGAGCTCGTGAGAAAACGGAGGTCTTACCACCTCACGTACCGAGCGAGCGGTCTTTCAAGGGCGTATGCGACCTTTGGCCACTTAGCAGCTTGCTGCTTAGTGGACATGGCCACCTTTAGGTGGGAGCTCGTGAGAAAACGGAGGTCTTGCCACCTCACGTACCGAGCGAGCGGTCTTATAACGGTATATTGCCGTGCTTCTTCCACAAACGGGCCTTCTTCTTATCCTTGAGATAGTCAAAGGCGGTCGTCAGGCGGTCACGCACGTGTTCAGGGGCGATCACTTCGTCTATATACCCGTTCTTTGCTGCAATGTAGGGGTTCAGGTACTTGTCTTCGTATTCGGCGATCAGCTTCTGGCGCGTTTCTTGCGGGTTCGCGGCAGCGGCGATTTCCTTCCTGTGGAGGATATCAACTGCACCCTCGGCACCCATCACGGCAAGTTGTGCAATCGGGAGGGCGAATACGTAATCGGCGCCCAAGTTCTTGCTGTTCATGGCAATGTAGGCGCCGCCGTAGGCCTTGCGCAAAATGAGCGTGACCTTGGGCACGGTCGCTTCGGCGTAGGCGAACAGGAGCTTTGCGCCATGGCGAATGATGCCGTTGTGTTCCTGCTTGGTGCCGGGCATGTAACCGGGCACGTCTTCGAGCGTCAAAATGGGGATGTTGAAGCAGTCGCAGAATCGCACAAAGCGGCTGGCCTTGTTGCTCGCGTCCACATCGAGGGAACCGGCGAGGTAGTTCGGCTGGTTCGCCACTACACCCAAAACTTCGCCGTCCAGGCGGAGGAACCCGATGACCACGTTTTTGGCGTGGTTCGGCTGGATTTCGAGGAAGCTTTCCTTGTCGGCAAAGCAGGCGATTACGTCGCGAACGTCATAGCTCTTTTTGAAGTTGTCCGGAATGATGTTCTCGATTTCCTTAGACTTGTCCACGGCCTTGGTGTCGACTTCGCTGGGCTTTTCCTTGTTGTTTTGCGGCAGATACTTGAGCAGCTTGCGTACGCCTTCGAGGCAGGATTTGTCGTCTTTGTAGGTGAAGTGCGCAACGCCCGACTTGGTCGAGTGAACGCTGGCTCCGCCAAGGTCCTCGGGAGAAACGGTCTCTGCCGTCACTGCCTTCACAACGCCCGGGCCGGTGATAAACATCTGGCTCGTTTTTTCGGTCATGAAAATGAAGTCGGTGATGGAGGGGGAGTAGCAGGCACCGCCGGCGCATGGTCCGAGAATGACGGAAATCTGCGGGATAATACCGCTCGCAAGCGTGTTGCGGGTAAAGATGCCGCTGTAGCCGTCCAGACTCTCGACGCCCTCTTCAATACGGGCGCCACCACCGTCGTTGATGCACACGAACGGGGCCATCGATTCAAGGGCGAGGTCCATCACCTGGCAAATCTTTTTGGCGTGGGCGCTGCCGAGGGAGCCGCCGCTCACGGTAAAGTCCTGCGATGCGGCGTAAACTGTTTTGCCATTGATTTTGCCGTAACCGGTAACGACGCCGTCACCAAAGATTCTCTTTTTTTCGGGCAGGTCAAGGCTGGTCGAAACACGAAGGGCGCCAATTTCGCGGAATGTGCCCTTATCGAACAAAAACTCAAGGCGTTCGCGGGCAGTGAGTTTGCCTTGGGAGTGCTGCTTTTCAACACGGGCTTCGCCGCCGCCAGCTTCGGACAAAGCCTTGTACTGGTTCAGTTTTTCAAGATACGATTTATCCCACATGGTTTCTCCAAATGGCTTTTTTATTTTTGAATTCTTTTGATGAGCTTGGTAAGGACCTGGCCGGGGCCGAGTTCCTTGAATTCGGTTGCGCCGTCTTTGATCATGTTCTGCACGCTCTGTGTCCAGCGCACGGGGGAGGTCAACTGGGTCAACAGATTGGCCTTGATCTCGGCGGGGTCGGTATGCGGCTTGGCATCCACGTTCTGGTATACGGGGCAGTTCGGCTTGTGGAACTCGGTGGCCTCGATGGCCTGGGCGAGTTCTGCACGGGCGCTTTCCATGAGCGGGGAGTGGAACGCGCCACCCACCTTGAGCGGCAAAACGCCCTTTACTTTGTCCTTCAAAATTTCAGCAACTTTGTCTATAGCAGGCTTTTCGCCCGAAATCACGACCTGGCCCGGGCTGTTGTAGTTGGCCGGCACAACGACGGCGATCTCGTTCGCCTGCTTGCAGGCTTCTTCGACCAGTTCGTCGCTACCGCCCAATACGGCGGCCATGGTGCCCTGCGTGGATTCGCACGCCTTTTGCATGGCGGCGGCACGCTTTGCCACCAGGGAGAGACCGGCTTCAAAGCTGATGGCGCCGGCTGCTGTCACGGCGGAGAACTCGCCTAGGGAATGCCCTGCGACCATGTCGGGCTTGAAATCGTTTCCCATGGCCTTTGCCATGGCGACCGAGAGCAAGAAAACGGCGGGCTGCGTCACCTTGGTCTGTTTCAGGTCATCTTCGGACCCGTTGAACATGACGTCGGTAATATTGAAACCGAGAATGTCGTTGGCTTTTAAGAACATCGCCTTTACTTCGGCATTCTGTTCAAACAAATCTTTCCCCATGCCGGGGAATTGGGAACCTTGTCCAGGAAATACGTAAGAATTCATGGGCGGAAATATAGAAACTTTAATTTACAACTAGGAGTGCATTTGGTCCGTAGAAAAATTCATTTTATCATATTTTTTTGTGTTTTTTTCTCCGTTAATCCTAATAATTTGCTTTTTCATCCGTTTTTCTGCAATTTTTCAAAAAAATCCCATAATTTTACTATCTTTTGTTTGAAATATTAAAAAAAGGAAAACTCAATGAACAACGAAGAAATCAAAACAAAACTCAAGGAATTTTTCATGTCCGATCTGGGTGTTGACGGTTCTATGCTGAACTTTGACACGCCGCTTTTTGGCGAAGAAATCGGACTTGATTCCGTCGACTCCTTGGAAATCATTTCTTTTGTCGATGACGCCTTCGGTGTTTCCATGACCGGTGTTGGCAAGGAGCATTTCCAGAGCATCGATACCATTGCTGCCTATATCAAAAGCAACCAGGGTTAATTCTCGTTAAGGATTTTCAATGACTTCGAATGATTGCCGATGTGTGGTTTCGGGATTGGGTGTCATTTGCGCCGTTGGGAACAATGTAGAAGAGACTTGGAAAAACGCCCTGGATTCTGTTTCGGGCATCCATAAAACGACATCGCTCGACACCAAGGATTGCTATGCCGACTTGGCAGCCGAAGTCCATTGCGACACGCTGGACGAGGTCGAGGGCGCACAAGGCAAGGACCGCGCCTCCAAACTCTGCATCAAGGCCGCTCTCGAGGCTATGCATGATGCGGGTCTCTCGGATTTTTCTGACGACCAGCGCGTGAGTGTCATTATCGGAAGCTGTGTGGGTGGTGTCCTCAGTATTGAAAACTACCATCGTCACGGCAAAAATCCCGTCGATATCCCACAAATGCCCATTGCCGCCATCGCTTCGCAGGTGGCCGAGAGCGTTCATGCGGGCGGCATTGTGACCAACGTGGGCAACGCCTGCGCTGCGGGCACCATTTCGATTGCCTTGGCTTGCGACTTGATTCGTGCGGGCAAGGCCGACGTGGTCATCGCTGGCGGCGCGGATTCTTTTGCCTCGGTCCCGTATTCGGGTTTTCTTTCGCTCCATGCTCTCGACGAGAACGGGTGTTCTCCGTTTAACCACTGCAACGGCATTACGCTTGGCGAAGGTGCCGGCGTCGTGATTGTGGAATCCTTTGAACATGCGCAAAAGCGCGGCGCCCGCACCTATTGCGAGGTGCTTGGTGCAGGCGTCACGAGCGACGCCCACCACATTACGGCCCCGCGCGAAGACGGTGTCTGCCTCATCGAGGCCATGGATCGCGCCGTCAAGAACTCCGGCATCAAAAGGTCCGACATCGGCTACCTCAATGCCCACGGCACGGGTACCGGTAAAAACGACAATGCCGAGATCAACGCCTTCAACCAGTTCTTTGGCGAAGAGAACCCCACCTTGAGCGTGAGTTCGACCAAGGTGATGACGGGCCACTGCCTGGGTGCCGCCGGTGCGATCGAGGCCGTCTTTAGCATCAAGGCGCTCACGACCAACACGGTGCTCCCGACGCTCCATTACAGCGAGGAGGATTCCGCGGCCCTCAAGGCGAAGGTCGGCGAGATGGACTATGTGCAGAACAAGCCCAAGGCCAAGGAACTCAACTGCGTGATGAGCAACAACGTTGCCTTTGGCGGCACCAACGCGAGCATCGTGTTCTCCAAGCAGCCGGGCGACGTGCAGAGCCAGGTCGCGAAAAACAAAAAGATTGCCGTTACGGGCATCGGCATTGTGAGCCCGGTGGGCAACAGCAAGCAGGCCTATTTGGAAGCCGTGAAGAACGGTGCCAAGCCTGCCTCGGGTTCCATCACCTCGGCGGTGACCGACGTGGACTACAAGGAACTCGGTATCAAGATGGCGTTTTACCGCAAACTCGACAACTTGGGCCAGCTCCAGACGGTCTCGGGCATGCGTGCCCTCAGGGACGCGAACTTTACCGTCACCGAAGATAACGCCAAGCAGATCGGCATCATTGTGGGGACCAGCGAAGGCGGCCTCGGTGCCACGTACGATTTTGAGGAACTCATTGCCGAGGGCGGCAACGCCAAGGGCAGTGCGTTCAAGTTCCCGCACACCGTTTACAACGCCGCGGGGGGCTACCTTTCCATTTTGAGTGGCATCAAGGGTTACGGCGTGACCATCACGACTGGCCCGAACTCCGGCCTCGACAGCATCGGCTACTCCATGAACGTCATTCACGACGGGCAGGAGGAGGCGATGATGGCGACCGGCACCGACGAGAACATCCCCATCATTACCGAGCTCTGCCAAAAGCTGGGTGTCGCTGCAAGCGAGCCTGTGGCCCCGTACTCCGGTTCCGAGGGCTTTGTGGTGGGCGACGGCTCCGTGTCGGTTATCCTCGAGACCGAGGACTATGCCCGTGCCCGCGGCGCCAAGGTCTATTGCTATGCGATCGGCTACGGCAACGGCCGCAAGAATGTGAAGTTCGGTAAGGTCGCGGGTAGCGGCGAAGCACTCGACAACGCGATAAGCTCGGCCCTCAACGACGCTGGCGTTTCCATCGACGAGATTGACGCCGTGTGCGGTTTTGCCAACGGTCTCAAGGTCGTTGACGACATTGAAAAGGAATCTTACGCCCGCGTGTTTGGCGACAAGCTCAAGGACCTTCCGCTGTTCCAGGTGAAGGAACGCGTGGGCGAGGGGCGTGCCGCTTCGGCGACGCTCGCCGCTTCGGAGGCTGCCCTGATGCTCTCGGGCGAACTCCCGCAAAACGACGCGTACTTTGTGGACGGCGCTGCTGTGACCAAAAAGTCCGTTCCTACGGGAGGCTTCAAAAAGATTTTGGTGACGGCCTTTGCCACGGGCGGCTCCTACAGCGCCGTGGTCTTGGGCAAGTAAAGTAAATAGGAGGTTCGAATGAAAGTTGCAATTGTTACGGGTTCTTCCAAGGGGATCGGGAAAGCTTGCGCATTGCGTTTGGCCCGCGACGGCTACACGGTCGTTGTGAACTATTCCAGCTCCGACGAGGCCGCCCAAAATACCTTGGACCAGATCAAGGCCGAGGGCGGTGATGGCATGATTTACAAGGCCAACGTCTCGGAACTTGCCCAAGTGAAGCAAATGGTTCGCGACGTCTACAAGGCTTACGGCCGTATCGACGTGCTTGTGAACAACGCGGGCATTGTGCGCGACGAATACCTTTTGATGATGAGCCCCGATACGCTTGACAAGTGCTTCGACCTGAACGTGAAGGGCTACTTCTACTGCGCCCAGCAGGTCGCGCTCAAGATGTTCAAGCAAAAGTCCGGCGTCATTGTGAACATGTCCTCCGTCTCTTCGAAGTTCGCACTCGCAGGGCAGGCCGTTTACAGCGCCACTAAGGGAGCCGTGAACTCGCTCACCCAGACGCTCGCCAAGGAACTTGGCGGTTATGGGATCCGTGTAAACGCGGTCGCCCCCGGTTTCATTAACACCGAGATGATAGATGCCATTCCCGAGGAGACCCGCAAGGGCTACATCGAGAAGGTCCCGCTCAAGCGCTTTGGCTCTGCCGACGAGGTGGCGAACCTCGTGTCGGCGCTGGTCTCCGACCAGTTCGCCTACGTGACCGGCCAGGTGTTCGTGATGGACGGAGGCCTCTCGCTGTAGTTATAGCCCCATTGAACTCGAGAATGATTAATGGTGTTAAAAAAAGGAACCCGCTTGTTGAATGGTTCATGCGGCTGTTCGTCAAGTTGGTTATCTATGCGGGGCGTGCTTACATGTACGTGTGCTACCGCCCTAAAATCGTCTACAGTTCGGACGATGTAAAAAGCCCGCGTCTCAAGTCGCCCGCAATCATCATTGCGAACCATACGAGCATGCTTGACCCCATCATGGTGCTCGCCATTTTCTTTTACAACCATAGCATTGTGGTCGCCAAGGACCAGGTGGAGGACCCGCATTTTAGTTGGGCGCTGACTCGCGCTGATTGCGTGATTCCCTGCGACCGGTTTTCCATGGATACGGAATGGGCGCTTATTGCCAAGCGCGAACTGGAGAAGGGCAACTCGGTAATTATTTTCCCCGAGGGCAAGTGCCGCTACGACGGTCTGTTGAACGAGTTCAAGACTGGTTTTGCGTTTTTGGCCCGCAGTACGGGTGTCCCTGTGCTGAGCGTGGGTATCGATGGTATTTACAAGTTTGGCCACCGCACTAAAGTAGTCGTGGGCGACCTCGAAAAGATTGAACGTGTGAAGGGAGTGCCTTCCTCGAAGCACTTGGCCGAACGCAGCGAATATTTTCGCCAAAAGGTGTGGACGCTCAAACAACAGGCGCTTGGCCGTGATGGGGTAGTGCTCCCTCCCGCGGGCGAAACTCCTCCCGAGATTGTCCAAGAGCCAGCCAACGTACCGGAGGCCAAGTGAAGATAGGCCTTGCCCTAGAAGGCGGTTCCCGCCAGACCATGTTCAGCGCGGGTGTCTTGGACACCTGGCTCGACGAGGGAATTAATTTTAACTACGTGGCGGGCGTCTCCGCCGGTGCGCACGCGGCCATCAACTTCATTACGCGGCAGCAGGGCCGTCTGCGGTTCATTGTGATGCCTACCCGCCTGCAGGAGGGCAAGAAGTGGGCGAGCAAGTACATCGGCATCCAGAAGGAATTCCATGCGCTCAACTATTTGTCGGCTGACGGCAAGATGCCCCTTGACTTTGATGCCTTTAGTGGTTCCAAGGTGGAGTGCGAAATCGGCCTCACTTGCTGCGAGACGGGCCGTGCGGAGTTCAAGTCCGAAAAAAAAAGCAAAAAGCGCCTGTTGGATTTGGTCAGCGCGAGTTGCGCCCTCCCGATGATTTTCCCGATGGTGCCGCTTGACGGCAAGCATTATGCGGACGGCTGCATTACCGTACCCATTCCGTTTGAACGCGCGTTTGAGAAGGGGTGTGACAAGGTGGTGGCGGTCTCGACGCACTATCCGGGCGAACACGTGACCGATTTCCGCAAGTACCGCGCCATCCTCAACCCGATGTACAAGCGCAAGTATCCGGACCTTTTCCGTGCGCTCATGGTGCGCCTCAAGCGATACGACAAGATGTTCCTCCAGATGGAAGAGCTCGAGAAGAAGGGCCGTCTTTTTTTAATGCGCCCCCTGATCGACCTTTGCGACCAGTTCGACACGGACCTCGAAAAGATGAATGAATCCTACGAGCATGGCGTGGAAATGGCGACACGCCGCATGGACGATCTCAAGGCTTTCCTTGAAATTTAGGTAAAATTTTATAAACAAAAATACGTTGTTGTAGATAGCTTACAAAATTGTAAGTTTTTACTGTGTATGGCGTTGTTTTTTAACGAAATTTTCCAAATTTAAAATCTTTAAAAAAAATAACTTACAAAAATGTAAGTTTTTGAAGATTTTTGGCCTATTTTTACGTTTTCTGCGGGGCGTTTGCTATCTTTACAGACGTTAAAAACATTAACCAAGGCAACCTCTAAAAATTGCTTTGATAAAGAAAATTTGAGCGAAACCGAGTGCAGGCAGGAACGAAAAGTGGTGAATACTGGAAGTCTTTACCACTTTGAGTGACGAAACTGCACGATGTGTTGCAGCCAAATTTTTGAAAATGAATTTTTAGAGGGTGCCGTAATCAAAACTCTCAATGGAGAAATAAAAAATGGCAATCAAGAATGCTTACCTTCAGAAAGTCTATGACAAGGTCGTCGCCCGTGATCCGGACCAGGCCCTCTTCCATCAGGCTGTCCGTGAATTCCTCGAATCCCTCGACCCCGTCCTCGAACAGGACAAGTCCTGGGAAACCAACGGCGTTATCGACCGTCTCGTCGAACCGGAACGCGTGATTACCTTCCGCGTGCCTTGGCTCGATGACAAGGGTAACGTTCAGGTGAACCGTGGCTACCGCGTGCAGTTCAACTCCGCCATCGGCCCGTACAAGGGCGGTATCCGTCTCCGTAACGAAGTGACGCTCTCCATGCTCAAGTTCCTCGGCTTCGAACAGATCTTCAAGAACAGCCTCACCACGCTCCCGATGGGCGGCGGCAAGGGCGGTTCCGACTTCGATCCTAAGGGCAAGAGCGACAACGAAGTGATGCGTTTCTGCCAGTCCTTCATGACTGAACTCTGCAAGCACGTCGGTGCCGACACGGACGTTCCGGCTGGTGACCAGGGTACTGGCGCTCGCGAAATCGGTTACATGTTCGGTCAGTACAAGCGCATCCGCAACGAATTTGTGGGCGTTCTCACCGGTAAGGGCCTCTCCTACGGTGGTTCTCTCGCTCGTACCGAAGCTACCGGTTACGGCCTCTGCTACTTCACTCGCGAAATGCTCAAGGACCTCGCTAACGACTCCTTCCAGGGCAAGACCGTCGTGATTTCCGGTTCCGGCAACGTTGCCCAGTTTGCTTGCCAGAAGGCTACTCAGCTCGGTGGCAAGGTCGTGACCATGTCTGACTCCAACGGCTACATCTACGACCCGAACGGCATCAACCTCGACGTCGTTCTGGACCTCAAGAACGTGAAGCGCGCCCGCATCAGCGAATACGCCAAGCTCGTTCCGGGTTCTAAATACCACGAAGGTTCCAAGGGCGTTTGGACTGTCAAGTGCGACATCG
The DNA here is from genome assembly GCF_900141705.1 of Fibrobacter sp. UWP2. Classification (NCBI taxonomy): domain Bacteria; kingdom Pseudomonadati; phylum Fibrobacterota; class Fibrobacteria; order Fibrobacterales; family Fibrobacteraceae; genus Fibrobacter; species Fibrobacter sp. UWP2. The sequence goes on along the minus strand of NZ_FQYM01000016.1, from coordinate 28,588 downwards.
CTCTCCCGTGCGCTACCCAGAACGAACTCGACCTCGACGGTGCCAAGGCCCTTATCGCTAACGGCGTGAAGGCTGTTGCTGAAGGTGCTAACATGCCTTCTACTCCGGAAGCTATCGAAGCCTTCCAGAAGGCCGGCGTCCTCTTTGGACCTGCCAAGGCTGCTAATGCTGGTGGCGTGGCTACCTCCGGTCTCGAAATGTCCCAGAACTCCGAACGTCTCTCCTGGACCTTCGAAGAAGTGGACAAGAAGCTCGAAGGCATCATGAAGAGCATCTACGCCGCTGCTTCCTCTGCCGCTGTCAAGTACGGCCAGAAGGGCAACCTCGTGATGGGTGCAAACATCGCCGGCTTCCTCAAGGTTGCCGATGCCATGAAGTGGCAGGGCGCAGTGTAATACGACCGCTCGGGCTAGAATCTGTACAACAAGTACAGGGCTGGCCCTCGCTCTCGCAAACGCGACCGGTTAATACCGGTCGCTTTTTGCTCACGGATACGACCGAATCCGCTAGATTCATGAGAGAATTCTCCGGTAGGCGGATTCTCTCGCGACCACGCCTCGTTAATACGAGGCGTTTGTTGCTCACGGATACGACCGCTCGCGCTAGATTCGGGGACTACTTCTCCGGTCTGCGCTCGCTCTCGCAAAGGACGACCAGTTAATACTGGTCGCCCTTTTTGCTCACAGACCCTCCTTTCCCAAATGCTAAATGCTTTGGAATCAAAAAGTCCTCGGTCTCGCAAGAGCCGGGGGCTTTTTTTTGGCGTAGGGGGGCCTTTTTTCACAAAATTGGCCCAAAAATCAATCGTCCAAGTAGGAATACTTTTTCTTGGAGTAAAGAATTTGTTACATTTTTATTCTTTTGTAAACTGTAATAAACCAAATTGGAATTATTGAATTATCTTTAGGTTATTATATCTGGAGTTGTATGAGACTTTTCGACGAACACGCTGTGCTACGTTTCGCTCTATTGTTCGCTTGCTTTATGTTCGCGGCGTTCATCCCCAGCATACTGAGTTTCGATCACATTTACACCTTTATTCCCTATGCAGTCGCCATAGTCTTTTTGGCGTACATTTCCATTTTTTACAAGTTCCCCACCTCCGGCAACACCAAAAAGATGCGCAACGACGTGGAAATCCCTGTCCAAGTGGCCAATGATACGGTGCGCGACCTCCAAAAGGACCTGATGGAGAAGGACGAACTTTTCCAGATGATGGTGGACGTCTCGAGCGACGGTTTTTGGACGTTCGACGTGCCGACGGGGAAAGTGTACTGGTCCAATCGCGTGAGCAAGCTTCTCGGGATAGACTACGACAAGCTGGGCGATTCTTTTGAGGCTCTCAAAAGCCACGTGATGGAATCGGATTGGGAAAGTTTCCGCACCGAAATCGGGAATGCCTTGAGCGAGAACCACCCGTTTACGGTGTCGCTCCGCCTGATTTCGCAGGGCGACGGCGTGAAGGAAGTCTCCGTAAGCGGTCGTCCGCAGGTCAACGAAGATGGCCTCCCGATCCGCGTGATCGGTTCCATTGGCGCCAAGCAGGACAAGGCCGCCCTGGAACGCCAGAGCTACTATTACGCCTACCAGGACGCCCTGACCGGCGTTTACAACCGCAAGTTTTTCCTTGAAAAGTTAAAGATTGACGTTGAAATGTCGGCAAAGCGCCCGGACTACACGTTTGCCGTTGCCCTCCTGGATATCGACAGTTTTGGCGCTATCAACGACTCCTACTCCACGAACTTTGGCGACAACGTGCTGCGCATTGTCTCCGACCGCATCAAAAGCAGTTGCCGCGACGGCGATTGCGTGGCGCGCATTGGACCCGATGTGTTCGCCGTCATTTTGCACAACATCCAGGGTGCCGACTCCAGCGAAGACCTGATGCCTATTGTGCGCAGGCTCCACAACAACGTGAAAATGCCAATCCAGCTGGAGGGCCGCGAGCTCTACATCACGGTCTCGATGTCGGTGGTGGTGAACCGCGACGTGGACTGCGTGGAAGACATCATGGCGAATGCAAACGCCATTTTGCGCGACCTCAAAAAGAACGGCGACCATGGCGGAATCCAGTTCTTTACGGGTGGCATCCGCGAAAAGGCGATGAAGCTCTACAAGCTCGAGTACGAGATTCGCCGCGCCATCCAGGCAAAAGAGTTTGTTCTGATGTACCAGCCGATTATTGACATCGAGGCCGGCAATACGATTGTGGGATTCGAGGCGCTGGTGCGCTGGAACAATACCGAGCAGGGCATTGTCTCGCCGGCGGAGTTCATCCCGATTGCCGAGGAAACTGGCCTCATTGTGCCGATGGGGGCGTTAATCCTCAAGATGGCTTGCGAGCAGACCAAAAAATGGGTCGACATGGGCTACGAGAACATCAAGGTGGCAGTGAACTTCAGCGCGAAGCAGTTCGCCCTCGACAATATGGTCGAGGATGTGCGCCATGTGCTTGCCGAGACCCATTTGAACCCCAAGAACTTAAAACTCGAAATCACGGAATATACTGCCATGTGCGAAGTCGAGAAGACGATTGACATCATGCGGGCGCTCTCGAACATGGGTCTCCAGATTTCGATCGACGACTTTGGCACGGGCTACAGCAGCCTCTCGTACCTCAAGCGCTACCCGATTCATACGCTCAAGATGGATAAGTCTTTTGTAGACCATGTTGCCGACGACGAGGAGGACGCCTCCTTTGCCCGCATGGTCATCAGCATCGCGAAGACCATGAACCTAGACCTCATTGCCGAGGGCGTGGAGACAGCGGAGCAGCTGGAATTCTTGCGCAGGGAAGGCTGTCGCCAGATCCAGGGATTCTACTTTAGCAAGCCCCTGAATCCTGAAGACGCATTGGCCTACATGAAGGAGCACTACGCGGCGGCGGTTCACGTTTAAATCCCGTAGCAGTCCCTGGTGTTTTCACGACATAGCCTGTAGAGTTTCTCTACGGGCATTTGTTTTATTTGGGCGAGTTGCGCGGCGATGAAGGGGATGAGTCCTGAGTGGCAAGGCTTACCGCGGTAGGGGACGGGAGCCATGTACGGGGCGTCGGTCTCGAGCAGCAAGCGGTTGTCGGGGACGAGCGCTGCGGCGTCGCGTACGTTTTGCGCGTTCTTGAATGTGATAATTCCCGTGAAGCCCACAAAGATCTGGGCGTCGAGGGCGAGGAGGCTCTCGACGAATTCGGGCGAGCCGGTAAAGCAGTGCACGTGGACCTTGGTGTTGTGCAGGCTTGCGGCACGCAGGACGGCGAGGGCGTCTTCGTCGGCTTCGCGGAGGTGCAGCACGAGGGGCTTGCCCGACCCGATGCCGAATTCCAGGTGGCGTTCAAAGAGCTTGACCTGGGCGGCCTTGGTCCCGGCGCCATAATGGTAGTCGAGCCCGAACTCGCCGCAGGCGACACATTTGGGGTGCTTGAGGAATTCGAGCATGCGCGCTTCGTCGGTGGGAGTCTCCGTTTCTACGTATTCGGGATGGATGCCGTAGGCAGTGTAGACGTTCTCGTATTTTTCGCTGATGGCTCGGGCATAGTCAAAGTCCTCGGGGGCACAGGCTACATGGACAAATGCCTCGGGGAGGGCTTGCGCTGTTTCGCCAGAATGTTCCTTGCTTTGGGCCTGTCCAGCCGAGCGGAGGCGGGCGAGGAGCGCGTCAAACGTTTCGCCGGAGTGGCGTTCGTACGAATCAATGTGGCAGTGCGTGTCGATGAACATAATGACAAGTTTCACATTGTTAGTAAGTAACCTCTAATATCTCATAGGTGATTTTTCCACGGGGGGCGTCCACCTGAACGACATCCCCCTTCTTTTTGCCCATGAGGGCTTCGCCGATGGGGGATTTCATGCTGATGCGGCCTTGCAGCGGGTCGATTTCCTTTTCGCCTACAATGCTGTAGGTCTTTTGACGCTTGGTCTTTTTGTCAAGGAGTTTGATGGTTGCGCCAAAGCGGATGGAGCCGTCTTCGGGGACCTTGTTCTCGATGATCTGCGCACCGTCTAAAATGCGGTCCAGTTCGCGCAGACGGCGGTCGATTTCACGGACACGCATGCGGCCGTACGTGTAGGCGGCGTTCTCGCTCCGGTCGCCCTCGGCGGCGGCGGCCTGCACCTGGTTGATCATCTCCGGGCGCTCCACGTACTTGAGGTGTTCCCACTCGGCCTTGAATTTTTCAAAGCCTTCCTTAGAAATCAAATGCTTCATGGCTTGCAATTTAGCATTTTATCGCTTTATTTGCTGGAGGGCTAGTCTACGGGTGCAAATTTTTCTAACTTTGCAGCGCGTATGAAGATTTTAGAGAATATACCGAAGAGACGCCAGCAGCCCAAGTACAAGCGCCTCAGTCGCATTTACTATAATCGCATGTTCCCGCGTAACCAGGACGCTATGAAGGTGGCTTGGTCTGTATTTATCGGTGTCTTTATTGGTGTTTGGCCAACGATCGGCTTTGCCATTATTTTGACGGTCGCCATTTGTGCGCTTTTCCGCTTGCCCAAGGTCCCCGGCGTCATTGCCGATTTTGTCGCGAATCCCGTGACGCAGTTTGGGTTATTTTACCCGGGCGGATATCTCATCGGTTGCAAAATCGTAAACCCGGCCCCCATTACCTTCGACTTTTTGGGTGAATTCGAACGCATGTCCATTAGGAACTGCGCCGTGATTCTCAAGAACCTTTGGGTGAACGCCGCTGACCATTTGCTCGCCTTTATGGTGGGCATCACCATCATGGCCGCCGTCGTTGGATTTTTATTCTTCTTTGCCGCCTATTTTATTGTGAGCCGCCGCAAAAAGAAGTGGATTGCGGGCAAGACAAGCTATATCCATAACTTGATTGCCGAAGACGAAATTATTATTAAGGAATCTCGTAACAAAGGAAAACCTATGATGCACATCTACCCGTTCAAGGCGCTTCGCCCGGTGAACCCGGCCGAGGCCAAGGACATTTCTGCCCTCCCGTACGACGTGATGAACCGCGCCGAGGCCAAGGAGATGGCCAAGGGGCTGCCGCACTCTTACCTGCGCGTGACCCGTGCCGAAATCGAGCTCCCGGATAGCGTGGACGCCTACGACCCGAAGGTCTACGCCCATGCCCGCGAAAACCTCGACAAGATGATTGCCGACGGCGTGATTGCTCACGACAAGAAGGATTGCCTGTACGTGTATCGCCAGACGATGAACGGCCGCGAACAGTACGGCCTGGTGTGCTGCGTGCCCGCCGCCGACTACTTCAACGGCATCATCAAGAAGCACGAGCTTACCCGTGCCGACAAGGAAGAAGACCGTTTGCGCCATGTGCTCGACACAAACGCCAACACGGGTCCGGTGTTCCTCACTTATCGCGACAACGGCCAGTTCGACCTGTTCGGTGCTGTTACCAAGCGCAAGCCTGTTTACGACTTCGTGAGCGACGGTGACGGCTTTGGCCATACGGTCTGGATTATCGATGACGATGCCGAGATTGCCGCCATCCGCAAGAGCTTCGAGGAGATTCCGGTGAGCTACATTGCCGACGGTCACCACCGCAGTGCTGCCGGAGCTCGCGCTGCAAGCTACCGCGCGGAACAGAACCCGAAGAACACGGGCGAGGAAGAATACAACCGCTACCTGGCCATCCTGTTCCCGAGCACGCAGCTCAAGATTCTGGACTACAACCGCGTGTTGAAGGACCTGAACGGCCGTACGCCGGAGCAGCTCATGGAAGACCTGAAGCAGGTGTTCGATATCGAGCCGCTCGCCGAGATGCAGCACCCGGCAAAGCAAAACCAGGTGAATATGTACCTGCAGGGCAAGTGGTACGCCTGCACGTTCAAGAGCCAGTTCCTCAAGAATCTGGGCCCGGTCGACAGCCTCGACGTAGCTCTTCTCCAGAAGCTCGTTCTCAAGCCGATTTTCGACATTGACGACCCGCGCACTTCGAAGCGTATTGACTTTGTGGGCGGCATTCGCGGTTTGGGTGAGCTCGTGAAGCGCGTCGACAGCGGTGAATGCGCCTGCGCGTTCGCGATGTACCCGACTACGCTCGACCAGCTCATGAATATCGCCGACGCCGGCGAGATCATGCCCCCCAAGAGCACGTGGTTCGAGCCGAAGCTCCGTGACGGCCTTCTGGTCCACACGCTCGACTAGAGGTTCTTAGCGCTTGCTTGTAGCGAGCGCTAATCAAAAAAAGAGACCCGTCGTATGGGCGGGCCTTTTTTTATTTGGATAAGATAGAGCCGGGTTTAACTAATCATCTTCTTCGGCCGGCTTCTTGGACATCTGCTTTCTCTTGATCGGGTCGAGCTCGGTCTTGCGGAGACGGAGCACTTCCGGAGTGACTTCGATGCATTCGTCTTCGTTGATGAAGGTGACGCATTCTTCCAGGGTGAGCCTGCGGTAAGGTGTCAGCTGGATCATGTCGTCGGCGGACTTGGAACGCATGTTGGTGAGGTGCTTGCCCTTGGTGACGTTTACGATGATGTCCACGTCGCGGTTGTGTTCACCCACAATCATGCCCGGATAAACTTCTGCACCCGGTCCAATGATGAGGTAGCCGCGGTCTTCGAGCTTGGAGAGGGCGTAGCTGGCGGCTTCGCCGGGTTCCTTGGCAATGAGCACGCCGTTCACGCGGGCGGGGATTTCGCCTTTGTACGGCTGGTATTCCTTGAACAGGGACTGCGTCACGGCATAACCCTTGGAGAGCGAGAGCAGCTTAGGACGGATGCCGATGAGGCCACGGCTCGGGACCACGAATTCAAGGGTCACGCGGTCGTTGTCGTCGGTTTCCATGTTCACCATTTCGCCCTTGCGCTGCTGGACTTCCTGGATGCAAGCGCCGCTGAACTCGTTCGGGACTTCGACCTTGAAGTCTTCGACTGGTTCAAGCACCTTGCCGTTGTCATCGGTGTGGAAAATCACCTGCGGGCTGCCGATGGTGAATTCGTAAAGCTCGCGGCGCATGTTCTCGACGAGGATGGTCAAGTGCAAAATGCCGCGGCCGCTCACCTTGAATGTCGAAGCGCCTTCGGCCTTTTCGACAATGAGGGCGGGGTCGGCCATGCTGGCGCGTTCCAGGCGTTCCTGAAGCTGGTTGCCGGTCATGAACTTTCCGCCGTACTTGCCGGCCAGGGGCGAGGTGTTCACGGTGAAGAGCATCGAGATGGTCGGCGGGTCAATGTGGATGCGCGGCAAATGCTTGGGGTTGCTCTGGGCGCTCAGCGTATCGCCGATGTCGAACTTGTCGAGACCCGCGATGAGGATGATGTCGCCCGGACCCGCCTCTTCGACCGGCTTCGGGGTAAGGCCTTCGTAGCGGAGGATCTTTTGCGGGCGGATGCTCTTGACGGAGCCGTCCAAGAAGCTCTGGGCGTAAACCTGATTCGGCTTGAAAGTACCCTCTTGCACGCGGCCCACGGCCAAACGGCCAAGGAAGCTGGAGTATTCGAGGGAGGTAATCTGCAGAAGCGGTTCGGCGGCGGGGTCGCCCTTCGGGGCTGGGATGCGTTCGATGATCTTGTCCATCAAAATGCTGTAGTCGCCATCCGGGTCTTCCATCTCGGCCTTGCAGAGACCCTTGCGGCCGCTACCGTAAACGTAGGCGAAGTCGAGCTGCTGTTCGTTGGCATCGAGTTCGCAGAAGAGGTCGAACACCTTGTCGAGGGCTCCGTGCGGGTTGCAGCCGTCGCGGTCAATCTTGTTCACCACCACAATCGGGGTGAGGCCGAGTTCCAAAGCCTTCTGGGTCACAAAGCGGGTCTGGGCCATGGGGCCTTCAAAGGCGTCCACAACCAGCAGAACGCCGTCCACCGTACCGAGAACGCGTTCCACCTGGCCACCGAAGTCGGCGTGCCCCGGGGTGTCGACAATGTTCACGCGGTAGCCCTTATACATCACGCTGGTGTTCTTCGAAAGAATGGTGATGCCGCGTTCGCGTTCCAAATTATCGCTGTCCATCACGCGGTCGGTGACTTCTTCACCTTCGTGGAAGGTTCCGCACTGTTTAAGAAGCTGGTTCACCAGAGTGGTTTTACCATGGTCAACGTGGGCGATGATGGCGACGTTCCTGATTTTTGATTGATCCATAAAGTGACCTGTAGTGTTATATTTTGGGCGCAAATTTAGTAATTTTACGTGGCTTTTTCAACTTTTTACTATATTTTGAACCAATATGGCAAAAGATATCGATAATTTTGATGATGACGAAATGGACGAGTCCGCCGCCCAGTTCTTTGACGAAGAATCTAGCGAAGAGAACGCCGTCCCGGTGGTTCGCGATTACAGCGAACGTCGCATTTTGGTTTGGGAAGAGGACGATGCCCGCCGCAATGCCTGCCTTGAAGTTTTGAGCGACCTTTTGGTGGGTGCCACCATCAAGGCCGTAAAGACCGAGGACGAGGCCAACGAGCAGATTGAGAACGATGACTGGGATACTTTCGTGGTTGACTTTTACACCGAGGGCGTCTCGAGCAGTGACTTTATCAAGAGTGTCAACAATTATCCCGGCTCCATTCTGGTGGCTATTTCGATGGGCCCGCTCACGCTCCCCGACGAACGCGACCCTGCCAAGACGGAACTTTTGCGCCGCTTGTTTGACATGGACCGCCCGTCGGCCCAGCTGCACGGCTAACAGGGTCTGCATCGACAATCGGTCAAAAAAAGGAAAGCGCCAGACGGCGCTTTTTTGTTTTTAGTGGGAGGTGATTATTCACAAAAATCAAGCGCCCCCGGGTTTGGCGTACCCAGGCACCAGCTGTCGGAATTGTTGCGGTTTTCCCATTGTTCCATATTGAGCTGCGCGCTTGACCCGTACTTGCTCGACCCCAAGGCGGGGACGAAGGTGTTCCCCAGGGAGTCGGCGTCGCTGGAATAGTACAGCGAGTCCAGTATGGAGCCGTTGCACTGGATGACGACGGATCCTTTGGAATTGCCAAGACTGCCCCATTTTTCGGTGAGTCTGTATTTTTCGGGAGTCTTGAACGAGGAGTCGCCAAAGACAACGATCTCGCCCGGCAGGATTTGCGGGAGGGTGATGCCCCATGCCTTGGATGCGATGGAAGTGGTGCCAAGAGTGCAGTTCTTGAGGTCGAGCGTGTCTAAACTTCCGTTGTAGACTTCGATGAATTCGTACTGGCAGGAATCGTTTGCGATGGGCGCGGCAAAGACTTCGCTGATGACGACGTCGCCGTACTTGGGGGTGCGCCTGTTGGCGGGGAGGGCAAGCGTGAACTCCATGCCGACTTCCTTTCCTAGCGCAAAGCCGATGCTGAGCTTTGCCCGCAGGGAATGGATCTTTAATTCGGGCACAGGGCTAGCTTCGTCGAGGTGGATGGAATCGGAAGCCTGGTAGATGGCGGCTCCGCTGCTGTCTAGTAGCTTCAAGTCCAAAGCGTAATCACTGTTGAGCGGGAGCATGCCGCTCTTTAAAACGGCGGTGGACCCGGCGATCTCCATGGGGTAGGTGAACTTCTTTTTGCCGTCGTCTAGCGAAAGCTCGCCCGAGGCGATGCCTGTCGGGTTGCCGAACCCGAGCGGAATCTCGATGTAGACGAAACCTTTGATGGCGTGCATCTGGATTTGGAGATCTGCGGTTTCGCCCGCCTTGAGCGCGGCGGAGAGTTCGCCCGTCTGCATGAGTTCCCCATTGGCGTAGAGCTTTGCCTTGAACGTCCAGTGTTCATGCGGGAACAGGTCCATTTCGAGGTAAGGGCTTGCAGGGTCCGCCACATAGTGGAGCGTATCGGCGCCGTGGCAGTCCACGACAAGGCTGTCAATGAGCGGCGTGATTCGGTAGCTTATTTGGAGCGAGACATTCGATAAATCGCCGCTGATTTCGCTGTTGCCGGGTTCGTTGGAACTTTCGCCTCCGCAGTGGATGGCGGTGAGGGCGCAAAGAGAGAGGGCTGCTGCGGGCAGCCAGTGTGTTTTACGGTAAGGACTCATAATACCTCCTATGGTTTTTGGGTGTCCTTACCTATAAAACGGATTTTTGCGGGAAATTGTTCCTTTTTTATTTAAAGTTTTAAGCGGTTCTTTCCGCCGGCGACGCGCTGCCCCTGCAGCTTCTCGGCACAGGCCTTGTCTTGGCGCAATATTTTGACGAGGGCGCTGGGGCTGAGCCCGAACGACTGCGCGGCTGCCTTAGTATCGCCGCCCTTTGTTGCCATGATGTCGAATACGTGTGCCACAAAAAGCGGAAAGAGGGCGTTGCTCGGCTGGATGTGCCCGTTGCTCCCGGGGAAGGGGATCTCGTTTGCGGGAGGCGTTTCGCGCACCTTGAGGGCGAGGGCCATCTGCATGCGGTGCAGCGCATGGGTCTTATTTTCTTTGGCGCTCCTGCCTTCGCACGATTTGATTTCTAAATTGTATTCCCGTAAGGTGAGCCACACTCCGGTGTTGGTCTTGTTGCGGTGTTGACCGCCGGGGCCGCTGCCCTGGAATCCCTTGGCATTGCAAGCGGAGAGCAGTTCATCTAGAGACATTCTTAAATAGGTATCGCGATGCATGCTTTGAAAAATAAAATTGTTTTGCCCCTTTTGACGGCGCTGACCTTGGGTTTGGCCGCCTGTGCCGGATCTGCGGCGACTCCCCAAGAGGAGGCGGTTACACAGAATGCACAGCAAAAAAATGCCCAGGTGCTGGAACGGGCGATGGATAAGCAGGCTGCTTTGGAGCAAATGTTCGCTAATTTTTTGAATGCGGTCCGCACCGGGGTTAGCGCCGACACGCTCTACGACTATTACTTGACGGATACTTCGAGGTATTGGCTCGATACCCTGGAGAACCACGCGCGCGTGTACGATGCCGCGGCTCTCGACACTTGCAAGTTCTATGAAGTGTACAGCATCATCATGTACCGCCTGTATGAGCGCGAACACCTGTGGGAAAGCGAAAACGACAAGATGCTTTTTATGATTTTGAGCAAGAGCGGCATGCTCAGCCGTTTCACCAAGCTCAAGCTCGGCCCCATGAAGGTGAAGAACGACCGCGGGAGCATTGGCCTTGCCAAGAGCCCCGACGTCCCCATCATGATTTTTGAATGGGACGACCAGATGTGGAAACTGAACCTGCCCGAGACGGTCCCGCTGATTACCAAGGGCATTGAATCCATTGCGGTCAAAAAAGACTGGACGAACCGCAAGCTGGCGCTTTACTGGATCGAGAAGGAGTACCACATGACCTACTCCAGGCTTGACGACTCCCTCTTGGAACCGATTGGTTTTTAATGCGGGCGGGTATTAAGCAAATCCTTTTTTTGGCGGTCGCCATGATGGCGGCTGTCGCTTTCGCCGCACCTATGGGGAAGGCAGGCAAAACGGCGTCGTTGAAAGCCAAGCTTTACGGCGCTGTGGATTCCAAGGCGAAATTTAGTGGCGAACGCATGTTCGCCGTACTGGACTCGGTGGGCGGGACCGGCACCTGGATGGAATGGGACGTGAACGGAGTCCGCGACCCGTCGGTGATGGACGCCTTGGACCCGCTCCTCAAGCAAAAGAACAAGCCCGAGATGGTTTGGGTGCTTTCGGAACGCGCAAAGCCTTTGATGGCAGTGCTTTTGCCCAAGGGAAGTGGCGAGGTTATCGTGTTTTATGAACTTTCCGCGCTCGATGCGAAACCCGTCCCGCTTTCGATGAACAAGGTGCTTACGCCCGACGTGGTGTTCCGAGACTACAAGCAGGTGGGCGAGGGCGAGTTTGTGCATTTGGACAAGCCTAGCCTCAAGATTTCGGCAAACGAGAAACGCATCCGTTTTACCTATAGCAAGCCCGACGACACGCCCCTCCGTTTTGACCCGGATTACGCGAAAAAGGATTTTATCGAAAAACGCAGTGAACTCCGCGACTACATGGATTTTTTGCGTTACGAGTACTCCCTGATGTTGCGAGCGTTTGTGCAGTCCACGCGCGGCATGTTCAATTGGCAGCCGTGGCACTGGTACATGGGCGAGTGGAATTCCAAGGCGTTTATCTCTGAAAAGGAGCTGGAGGCTATCCTCGTTCGTGGGATCAAGCCCGACATGTTCACCGTATTCAAGATGAAGGCGCAAGGAGGCGAGCTCATCGAGATGCGGACTAGCGGAAACGGATTCTCGGAGATGACGATTACTACTCCGTAACACACTTTTTTTATAGTTTATGGCTGTGAGCAAAGCATATAGAATCATTTTATTGTGTTTGTGGAGCGTTGTCACGTCTCTGGCGGCGACTGTTGTCGAGGATACCAAGAACAGGTTCGTTTTGAGTGACGAGGTCATGGACACGAACGTCTACCCCTGTATGGACCAGGAGGGGAGTTCTGTTTCTGGATTCGCCTTTAGTCCCGAGAATGTTGCCTACGAGGACGGGAATGCGATGCCTTTCCGCGTTTATCGTGTGGCGGTGCCGAACAAGCAGGTTCCCTCCGTATCGGTCTCCAACGTAAAGTCGGTTCCCTTCAAGAAGAATTTTTGCAAGGATTCCCCTATCCGCTTTGGCGGGGTGACGGTCTCGGCTCCGTTCCTCAGGGACGGACTTTGGGTGGTCGATGTGAAGGTCCCGCTGTACGAGAAGGCGGGCGGTTCCTTTACCATGCGCAAGAGCTTTAAGCTGCGGGTCGATTTCGCGACGGCGGCGCCCGGGGTGAACCCCGGCAAGCGTGCGCTCTCCCGCGTGTTGAACCCCAAGGCTGCCGCACGCTTCGGCGTGTCGCAAGACGCCAGGCGCAAGTCGTTACGCCGCGCCGCCTCAGATCTCTCGTCGGTGACGTTCCTTGCACAGATTGTGGTGGGCGACAAGAATGTGGCCACCATGAGTGAAGACGGCTTTTACGCGGTGGACTTTGAGTCCATCAACAAATCGCTCGTTCCGTATAACCGTCAGGGCGAACTCTACGGCATCCCGGTCGAGAATATTCGTGTTTACGGGGCATCCCCCGACACACTCGCGGATATGGGACCGGGGGCGGAACTGCGCTCCCCGAGCCAGCTTTTTGAAATCCCCATCGAGGTGCGTGACAACAATGCCAATGGCATATTTGACAAAGGCGACGTGCTCTACTTTGTGGGCTACGGCAATGGCTTTTGGAAACGCTGCGACTCGGAAGATTCCGCTTTTGTGAACGGCAAGATGGATTATTTCCATTCGTATTCTCCGTATTCGTACTACCAGTATTTCCTGTTTGGGTGGTCGAACCAGGGGAAGGGGCTCCGGCTTTCGGATAAACTCAAGTCGCCCGCTGCGGCAGGCAAGAAAGTTGACTGGATGCGCTATGTGCGCGCCGAAAAGGACAGCTACCTTCGCGATACGTACTACGGGAAGGCCCTGGAATGGGAGGCGACAACAGGCAAGGAATGGTTCTGGATGTGGCACAGCCGTTTCGACAGCACCGAAGTCACGGACATGGAACTCTCTATGCCGCAAACCAAGGACTTGACCGGGGTGGTGGATGGCGGAAAACAGTATGTGGCTGTTTCGTATTATCCGTATCGTTCCATTTATACCGACAAAGCCGAAAAACCTAACGATCAAGTGAAAAAGCGTTCATTCTCTGGCGAAAACTATACCTCTAGGATGAACGGAATACATTTTGATTTTACCGTAAACCAAGAAAAGTTGAATTCCTCCAAAAGGGTTTTGCTCCCCGGTGGAAATTTTATGCTCGAGACTTCGAACTTGAGGGCGAACGGCAACACTTATGGATTGACAATGCTCCCCAATGATTTCCAGTACGATCGTTTTGACGGCTATACGTTGGCGTACCAGTGGACACCGGTGGTGGACTCTGCGGAATGGCTCTTGCCTGGAAAGGTCTCCGGCGTTATCGAGATTCCTGTTGGGACTGCGTCTGACCTTCGTGTGATGAAGTTTCGCAATATGGAACCTGTTGGGCTTCTCGAGATTGTGAACGGTGTTGCCAAAGATAGCGTTTTGGCGGACGACGACAACCGTTACTTGGCATACAGGGAAGGCGCGAAGCATGCCCCGTTCAAGGTGGAGGGGATTCCTGCGGCTATGAATGGTGCGCTTTCGGACATTTCAAAGATTAACTCTCAAACGGAGTACTTGATTATTGCGCCGAACGAATTCATGGCCTCGGCATTGACGCTGGGGAAGTTCCGTTCCGACGGCTCGGCGATTTCGACCATCCCGACCACGGTTGTGTCGGTCGAGGACATCTACAGGAGGTACACGGGAGGGAGACTTTCTCCCGTGGCGATTCGCAACTACATAGCCTACGCTCGCGATGTTTGCCCTTCGTTAAAGTATGTACTGCTTGCCGGCTCAGGCCACTACGATTACCGCGGCATTAACCCCAAACTGGGCAAGAACTATATTCCTCCGTTTGAGAAGGAAGACGCTGTGACGGAAGATTTCTTTGCCGCCCTTGATTCTGGTGAAGTGGTCCGCTATGGCAATTATGACCTGGACCTTGCTGTGGGGCGTATCCCAGTTTCGTCGGTAGAGGAATTTTCGGATTATATTCAAAAAGCCAAAGATTACGAGGAAGTCGGCACGTTTGATCATGGTGCGTGGCGTTCCAACTTGTTGTTGTCTGCAGATGATGCCGACAACGGAGGCTCTCTTGATGTAACGAAGCATTCCTATTTGCAAGAACAGGTCGCTTTGGCTATTGATAGTTTGTACGAAAAAACGAAGTTCAAGTACAATCTAAAAAAAGTCTATTTGATAACATACCCGTCTGATGCTGCCGGGCAAAAGAAGGAAGCCGCCAACGATTTTATTGACGCCTTGAATCAAGGGTCGTTGATGACGAGTTATTTTGGTCATGGCTCCAAGACAGATTGGGCTGCTGAGGGACTTCTCAAGCCAAGCTATATTTCTCGACTCTCGAATAAAAAACGTTACACCATCCTTAATTCGTTCTCGTGTACGGTAGGACGTTTTGACGAGGGGCAGGTCCGTTCTCTTTCGGAAGAATTTTTGCTAGCCAAAGGTGTTGGCTCCATTGCTTCGGTAGGCGCTGCGCGCGAAACGTTTGCCTCATATAACCAGGTAATGGGCAGGGGCTTTATGGTGAATTCCCTTGGCGAAAGCGGGGCTCGCATTGGGGATGCTTTGGTAAAAGCCAAGAATACGGTGGTCTCTGGGTATTCGGAACAGCGCTACAACAACGAACATTACCTCCTGTTGGGCGAACCGGTGATTCAGATGATGAATCCGTCTATCAAGATTTCGTTCGATCAGTCGCTCGATACCATCAAGGGGCTGGACAACATGAAAATCAGCGGTTCCGTGGAAGGTCTGCAAAACGGAATTATCAACATTTCTATTAACGAGGGAAATTTCCTCCGTCGCCTACCGACCTTTGTGGAAAAGGATTCCATTGATGTGTCTTTTTACGGCACTTTGATTTATTCGCAGGAAGTTCCTGTGAGGGGTGGTCGCTTTGAAACGAACTTCATTACTCCACGCAAGATCAACTATGGGGATACCGCCGCCGAGTTGAACGCATGGGTTTATTCTTCGGACATCCGCGATATTGGTGCCACGGCCAGGAGGGGAATTGCCATTTCGGGAATCTCCAGCTATGCAGATTCTATTAATGACGTGACGCCTCCGACAATTGAAATCCAGTCGTGCTACTCCAATGGTGTGCCGACTTCTTTTGCAGACAATCAAAAAATCCAGCTGCAGTCTCCCGCCTGCCTGCAAATTGTAATCCAGGATTCTACGGCACTGGATTTCCGCGAACAGGCCGATGAAGGCATTTCGGTCGAGGTTTTTGGACATGAGGACCCGTTCCACCCGAATCCTTTCATTGAACAAACTTCAAACCGGGTCATGTTCCGCAAGACGTTCTCGCCAGAAGCCTATCCCGAAGGAGTCTATCAGTTTAGTGTGCGGGCTCAGGACGTGTTGGGCAATATGGTCTCGAAGACTTTGTATTTGGACATTACGGGCGAGATGAAGACAGGCCTTGCCGATGTGTTCAATATGCCGAACCCGTTGGGCAAGAAGGGGACCACGTTCTATTTCAAGAACCTGGCTGTCGACCGCAATTCACGGGTGGATATCTTTATCTACAACCAGAACGGCCGCCTGGTCAAGGTCATCAAGAATGCAGTTTCCGGTGTAACGCACTGGAACGGGCGTGATAACCATGGTCGACTTTTGGCCAATGGGCTGTACCATTACGTTGTTCGCAGCGAAGTGGAAGCGACTGAAGTTTCTAAGAAGAAAACATTTACCAAAAAGCAAAAGCTTTTGATTTCGAGGTAGTTTATGGATTTGAGAGAAAAACCGAGGAAGGTGCAGAAGTGCTTGGAACTTTCGCTCCGTTTCCGATTGATTTCTGTGGTTTTGATGGTTGTTTTGACGGTGATGTTCCTTGCAACGAGCTGGCAAGCGCTCGTGACGCTTCCGTTGGGAGCTTCCGAGGCCCTGGGCATGTGGCTCGCCGAAGCCGAGGGCGCAGAAACGGCATGGGCTTCTGCGCAGTATTTGGGCGTGTCGGCGATCGCCATGGTGGTTTTGTTCTTTGCTTTTGGTGGTATGCGTAGCGGCATTGGCGGGATTGTCGCCCTGTTGCTCTTTATGGGGTCCCTCCTGTTTTTGGGCGGTGCCGAGGGGATGGCGCAAATCTTTTTTGCCGTGTTTGCCGTGCTGGCGCTGATTCTCCTTTTTGCCGCCAAGTGGAGCGTGGCTTGTGTGCTGTTCCCGTTTGCATTGGCGTGGCTGTTGCTCACCGGTTTTGTGGGCTGGTTCCCGCTGTGGCAGGGCGATTCTTGGCTTGTTTGGGCGGTGCTCTCGGCGGCGGGTTTCTCGAGCGTGGTGGCGTTCGCCCTGGCCGCAGGCAAGGAACTGGGCGAGGGGGCTCCCCGTGCCGGCGCCATGGTGAAGGCGGGCAAAAAGATGACCCTTCCGGTATTGATTTCGAGCTTGCTCGCCCTGGCCGCGTTAACCTTTGACATGGGGCAGACCGGCGCCAAGCAAATTGCGGGTGCGGCAATCCTTTGGGTTGCCTATGCGGTTTGGTTCTTCGTTGTTGCCTTTGGCACCATGAGCTTTGCCCCGTGGGACAAGCTCCGCGCAGGCTCCCGCCGCGTGCAAATGAAGGACAAGAAGAAGAAATAGATAGGGGTGGGCGCGACGCTCGCCTTATGCGATGTTTAGCGATTGCTCGCGGATGCACTCGATTTCGTTCTTGAGCTCGATGGCAAGCGCCGCGATGTCGGCGCTCTGGCACTTGGTGCCGAGCGTGTTCGCCTCGCGGCCCATCTCCTGAAGGATAAACCCGAGGTTCTTCCCCTGCGCGCCGCCCTTCTTGAGCGCATCCAAAAACAGCTTGTTGTGGCTGTGGAATCGCGTAATCTCTTCGTGGATGTCCAACTTGTCGGCCATGATGCAGGCTTCTTGCAACAGGCGCACGTCGTTGATTTCGGTATCCTTCATCAGGGCGTCCACGCGTTCCTTGAACTTGACCTTCCACATTTCGATTCTCTGCGGGTCCAGAACTTCGATTTTGGCGAGTACGTCTTCCAGGTGGGCGACTCGCTTCGTGAGGTCGGCTGCGAGGTTCGCACCTTCCTTTTCACGCATGGCGATGACCCCGTCCAAGGCCTTGTCCAGTTCTGCCTTCAGGAACTTTTCCCACGCGTCATTGTCGGCGCCGGCATCGGTAAACTGCAGTACTTCGGGGATCGCGAGGATATGCTCGAGCTTGATTTCGCCCGCGATGCCGTACTTGGCCTGCATGGCCTTGGTGATTTCCACGAACTTGCTCACCGCCGTTTCGTTATAGCATACGGGGATGTTCCCGACAGATCCTTCACCGAGCGTGATGGAGAGGTTCACCGAGCCACGGGCGAGCTTTTCCTTGATTTGCGCCTTGAAGTCGTTTTCGAGGTAGGCGAAGTTCTTCGGGATTTTTGCTGCAATTTCAAGAAAACGGCTGTTCACGCTGCGCACTTCGATAACGCAGGTGGTTCCGTTCAGGGTGGATTCGCTTTTGCCGAACCCGGTCATGGAAATGATGGACATAGTGCCTATTACTCGCTTTATTTTTGGGGAGAACATAGAAAAAAAAGCGTGTTTGAAGGTCAATTTAAGGCTCAAAATTAGCTGAAATGTGCGTTTTTATACGCTTTCGGTTTTTTTTGAAGTAAAGATAAAAAAAGGGGGGAATATTTATTTATATTAATCCCGAACCGATTGTTTGTTTTTTTTTACAAATCTGCGGAGGACCCTTATGCGCCACCTTTCTGCCGCCATGGCTCTCTCTTTCATGGCAAGTTCTACCTTTGCCGCTATAATCGTTGACTTCAACGAGAACAACAACTACAAGACCGAGAGCGCAAAACTCGAGGATGATCAGGATTCCTGGTCTTAGTGGACTAAGGAAAACGGCGTATTGAAGACGACCATCAAGGGCGACAAGTTCTCGTCGGCGATTGTTGTGCCGCCTCCCGATTGCGATGCGGGCTACCAGAAGCTTGTGGTAAGCTACACCAGCAATTGCGGTGATGGCAACAATATCGCCGCATACGGCTACGATTCTTATTTCCCGACCGATCCCTGGTACGAGATTGGCTCGTTCAAGAGCGGGCAGGAAGTCAGTGTGCAATGTGATGCCTTTACCAAGATTGCGCTCCAGGCCCAGACATCCTCCGCAAGCGAATGCACCGTGACCCTCAAGTCCATCTTCATCGGCATGCAGAGCGAAATCCTTGTTGCCGGTGCGACCGTGCCGAACATGTCCGATTACAAGAAATCCGGCGACAGCATCTCGCTTTCGATTCCCTTCAAGGCACGGCTCGACAGCATCGTTCCCTCCTTTAGCGGCTACTTCGGGAGCGTGAGCCCGTCTACGGCCCAGGACTTTACCGAAGGACCCGTCACCTACACGTTCACCGCCAAGTCGGGCTCCGAGAAGCAGACAATCGTGCTCTCTATCGCGAAACTGCCGGGCGACACCAACGCCTATGCTTCGTCTTTTATCGGTTTTTGCTCGAAGCCGGACATTGTTACGGCCAAAAAAACATATTCGGACTCTCCAGCCGAACAACTGACTCCGTCTGTTTTGGCCAAGCAGGGCGTCCTTTGCAGCGAAGGGACAAAGGTGACGCACCCCAAGGGAGACGGGGATACGGGTACCGTGCTAATCGACCTGTACAAGTGGACGCCGGACTCCATCAAGACCAAAATGTATGGGCGCTGGAATATGGACGAGACCATTGTGGGCTTCTTGCCGTCGCCACGTGCTACACAAAAATGGTATTACAAAGGCAAGGAGATGGATAGCGTGAGTTTGTCCAAGACGGCCCTTGACCTTGAAAATACGGTGCTGCAATTAACCGCGGAGAACAAGAAACCCGTCCATTATTACAAGTTCAAGTTCAACGGCGTTGAACCCGAGAATATTGTGTACGACATGGTCTTGATAGACACCCTCAAGTCGGATTACTTCTATCCGAGGACCATATATGACCCGAAGACCCCGAGCGATACGGGTTCCATCATCTATGACCTCCCGTACAATTCCACCGTGGCGCCCAAACTGTTTGTTTGCGGTACGGGCGACTCGTACTACATGAATTCGTTTAAGAAATGCGATAACACCTTCCAAGTCTCCGATTCTTCCGTTGTTTCGGTCCATGGTGCCTTGAAAGGGTCTTCTGGCATGTACGTGACTTTGACCAACGGCTACGACAAGAGGCTCTACGCCATCACGCTCAACAAGCAGACAAAGGCTTGGCCCATGTTCGATGTTGCGGGTGTGTATGTGAACGATCATTCCCAGGGACGCCACTATTCGTATATCATGGCCGAGCCTGGGGATACAAAGCTCAAGTTTACTGTCCGGACAATGGCGAAGGTGGTCAATTCCTATGACGATGATTTTGGAATCGTGCCTGTGAGCACGAATCCATTTATGCAATATGGTTCCGTATTTGAGTCAGACAACCTTTGGGACACCGGCAGCAAAATCAAGATAACGGCCTTTAACGAGGACAACCAAAAGAGAATCTTGAGTGCTACGATGCAGACCAATTCCGAAAAGTCGGTTGCCGAGCTGCGCGGACTCTTTATACAGTTTGGGCCCACCAAGTTACCCGGAACCATCGACCAGGAAAAGAAGTTTGTCCAGGTGGATTTGCCGTTCGAGATGAACCTGAAACGCGCCTCGTTCACATGGGCTGGGCCTCACGGCTCCTATTGCGAAGAGTACGAGCAGAACGAGTTCTACGACTTGAGCGACACCATCAACTTTGTCATCCACTCCGCCGACAGCACAAAGAGCGCCACATATAAGGTGGTCTTTGTCTACAACCCCGATGCCTTCAAGCCCGAGGTGGATACGACAAAGAAAGATACGACGGTCAAGGATTCCACGGGCAAGAAGGAAGCCATCCCATTGGTGTTTAAAAACCCGGATGCCTCCGTGCGCCTTGTGGGCAACACTTTGCAGTACGAGGGCGACATAGCCGACGTACGTAGCCTCTCTATTTTTGACGCCCAGGGCCACCGTGTCTATGCGCAGGCGGGTCTCAAAAGCGCCTCCCTGGATGTACGCTTTATGAATCGCGGAGTTTACATTGTCAGGGCGGAGACGAAACGCGGGCTTGTGACGGCACGGATTGCCAAACGCAAATAGTTTTTACACGTTTTTTTGAACTGGGGCGTTGTCCATAGACTACGGAATGGGCGGCGCCCTTTTGCTATATAGCTTTTCTTATATATATTTATACCCAGAGTGTTGGCTTTTTATGCCACGGAGGTTTTATGGGTTTGTTTGGAAAGGTGCTTGGCACAGTGTTTGGAATGGGCGCGCTCGCCGTTTTTGCCGAGCCGCTCGCATTCCCTGAGGCTTTGGGCTTTGGCGCCCAGGTTACAGGCGGCCGCGCGGGAAAGGTCTACCACGTCACCAACTTGAACGATTCGGGTGAAGGCAGCTTTCGCGATGCGGTGAGCAGCGGCAACCGCATCGTCGTCTTTGACGTGGGCGGCATCATCAACATCAAGACGGCGGTTTCCATCAAGAGCAACATCACCATCGCAGGGCAGACCGCCCCAGGCGAGGGGATAGCAATTCACGGGGGCAAGCTCTCCACGGGCAAGCAGTCGAATGTGATTATCCGCTATCTGCGAATCCGCCCAGGCGAGAACACCGCCTCCGAAAAAGACGATGCCCTCAACCTCTACGACTCCAAGAACATCATTGTGGACCATTGCTCGGTGGAACTTGCCCCGTGGAACAACTTTGGCGGGAGTTCCGACAACGCCGACTACCGAGTCACCGGCATTACGGTGCAGAACTCGCTGATAGCGAACCCCATCGGCCAACAATTTGGCGCGCACATCGAATCGGTAGATGGCACTTGGGCGTGGTACTACAATGCCTTCGTGAATACGCATAACCGAAATCCGCTCGACAAGATCAACGATGTGTTCGTGAACAACATCCTCTACAACTTCGAGGCAGGCTACACGACGCATACGAGCACGCACTTCAATCACGACATCGTGAACAATTACTTTGTCTATGGCCCGAAGGGGAGTAATCCGTGGTTCCAGGTAGACAAGAATCAGAGCATCTACGCGAGCGGCAATATGATCGATACGGACCGCGACGGAAAACTGAACGGCGGGCCTTCCAATATTTATTACTACCAGGGCGTGGGCGAGGAACTTGCAAAACCCTGGAGCGAACTTACGACGAATGGCCCGATGCTCAGTGCAGCAAGTGCGTGGCGCTACGTGACGTCGCAGAGCGGCGTGCTCCCGTACGACGACATCGATTCGCTGGTGTGGTACCAGGTGAATACGCTTGGAACGGCCGGTGCGCTCGTGAAGAGCGTGGGCGCGATGGGAATCAAGACCAACAACGGCTGGGGCGAAGTCCATGCGGGCGAAAAAGCCGCGGACGCCGATGGCGACGGCATGCCCGATTACTTCGAGTCTGCGATGGGTTACGCCCTCGACAAGGACGACGCGATGACCAAGGCTAGCGACGGCTACGCATACATCGAAAAATATATCAACTGGAAGGGCGCAATGCACATGCAGGTGCCGCAGGGCGCCTCCGCCGAGTTCGACTTGCGCAGCATTACCTTGGGTTTCCAGAGCGTTTCGCCGACGTATTCGCTGGTCGATGTGGGCGAGGGCACGGCCTCGGTGGACGGTGCCAAGGTCACCTTTACGCCGCGGGCGGGATTCAAGGGCCTCACGTTCTTCAAGTACACCGTGAAGGGGAACGACGGCTCCGAATATACCGGACGCGTTGAAGTCCTGGTGACGGCGGATTCAACAGCTTCGGGCGACGAGAGTGGCTCGGGTTCGGGTTCACCCTCGGGCGAAAACAACCCAGGCGACGGTGGATTGGGCGACGACAATCCGCAGACTTTCGCTCGCGGGCTGCCGTACGGAGCTTACTACGACTACAACCGCGGCATTCTCTTTGCGAACCGGGCAGGGGAGGCTCACATCTCGGTCTACAACCTGAACGGCAGACTCGTGCATTCCCAAACGCTCAAGGTCCATTTTGGGATAAACTCGTTGAACCTGAAAAACTCCCTCCCGCCTGCCAATTACACAGTCCAGGTTTGGATTAAATAACTGTACCGATAGAATCCCTCTGTTTTCCGCTGTGAACGAAATTCCTTTTCAAAAGGGCCCCTTTTTAAATAAAAAGGGGTATTTTTTTTGTAAAATCAAAAAAGGAACTCCATTCGCTCTTTTTATCCAAAAAAAACAGGCAAAACCGCCTTATTTTGCATTTTTTATGTATTTTTAGGCAGTAAAAAAAGGTGCAAATCGTTATGGGTATGAATTTTGCCAATGTCAAGCCGGGGTTCTTTGTACAGGATCGTTTTCTCTATACCAAGGACAACGAGAAGGTGGTGCTGCGCGGCATCAACCACATGTTCATCTGGACTGACCGCGAGGGCAAAACCATTCCCGAAATCGCAAAGACGGGCGCCAACTGCGTTCGCATTGTGTGGAACACCCGTGGCCGCGTGAGCGACCTTGACGGCATTATCGGGCTCTGCATCGCGAACAACATGATCCCGATTCCCGAAATCCACGACACCACGGGCAACTGGGAACGCCTTTCGGATGCCGTTGAATTTTGGCTTCGCGACGAGACCCTCCAGATGATAGCGAACCACCAGGAGTACCTCATCATCAACGTGGGTAACGAGCCTGGCTCGCAAGAGATGCCCTCCGACGAGTTCTTTAACACCTACAACATCATTGTGACCAAGATGCGCGCCGCGGGAATCCGCGTGCCCATCATGATTGATGCCGACAACTGGGGCCAAAGCGAAAAGAACCTGCTCGATGTGGGTCCGCTCCTTTTGCAGGCCGACCCCGAGCACAATCTGCTTTTCTCAATCCATATGTGGTGGCCTAGCGAACGCCACGATGCCGCTACGACGGGCTTTGCCACTGTCGCCGAGCGCGTGACCGCCTGCCTCGAAAAGTCCGTCGAACTCAACCTTCCGCTCATCGTGGGCGAGTTTGCGCCCGTGGCCGTGGGCGGCGCCAGGGAGATCCCGTACCGCCACATTATGAGCGAGTGCGAACGCCTGAGCATTGGTTGGCTCTGCTGGAGCTGGGGCCCGGGCAACTTCGATAGCCCCGACATGGACATGACGGAGCACGGCTCCTACAACACGCTTGTGGGCTGGGGCAAGGAAGTGTCGGTCGACAGCCCGCTCGGCATCCAGAACACGAGTGTCATTCCGAATTTTATCCAGAACAAGGATTTTACCACCGGCTCGCAGGGCAGCGGCTCCAACGTGATTTTGAACGGAGACTTTAGCGCCGAAAACCCGCTAGAGAGCTGGACCACCGATTTTTGGGGCGGCAAGGCGAGCGTGAGCGTCACAAACGGCGAAGTCCGCTTTGATATCAAGCAGGCGGGCAAGGAGACGTGGGGTCTGCAGTTCAAGCAACACATCTCTTTGCGCAACGGCGTGACCTACATCTTTAGTATGCGAGCCAAGGCTGACAAGCCCCGCACGCTCAATGTGAACATCAAGCGCGATTCCGATGTCTATACCCCGTACGCCAACGGCCGTATCTTGGACTTGAGCACCAGCTGGCAGAACTTCAGTTGGAAGTTCACCATGAAAGAAGAAACCGACATGGAGGCGCTGCTCATATTCGACATGGGCGGGTCGCCAATATCGTGGATGCTCTCCGACATCAGCATGGTGCAGGCGAGGAGCGTCGCGGACCGCTTGAACCGCACGTTCCAGCGCAACGTGCAAAAGAACTCCGGCTACTTTAATGCCCCCAATGGCCCGTGGGAACTTCGCCTTTACAATGTGAGCGGGGATCTCGAACAGGTCCTCGACAGCGGCAAGGGCGGCGAAGGCATGCGCCAGTATCCCAAGCTCGAGAAGGGTGGGATTATGGTCGTTAAGGAACTCTAGCCCCCAAATACCCTCCGGCATGTAATATTCCCGTGTGGTGTATCATTGGATTTTGCACCACTTGTATCTTGAAATTCTTCCAAAAACAAGCACCTGTGCATAAAAAATGACGATTTTAGTAGAAAATCAAACTTTTTGTATCATTTGTTATTGACTTTTGCTGAAAAACGATATATATTAAGAGTATCATGAAACCGGTAATGGAATATCAGAACTTTCGCCTTTTTATGCGCGACTTTTATGCCGAACGCAAACTCCGCTCGGGGTTTACGTGGCGTGACTTCGCCAAGGCGGCAGGGTATTCTTCGCCGGTGTTCCTCAAGCTGGTTTGCGACGGCAAGTCGAATCTGAGCGACGTGGGCGTGGAACGCGTAGCGTCTGCTATAGGACTGGTGGGTGTGGACCTGCAGTACTTCCGCGCCCTCGTCAATTTTAACCAAGAGAAGGACTCGTCCAAAAAGAAGGCAGCGTTCAAGGAAATGCGCGGCCTTGCCAAGGAGAACTCCATGGCGCTGGTGGGCGAGGATCAGTACGACTATTACGAATCGTGGGTAAACCCGGTGGTGCGCGAGATGGCGCCGCAACTCAAGGGGGTAACCCCGGCCAAGCTGGCGGATAACCTCGCTTTCGATACGCAGACCGCCGAGGTCAAGAAGGCGCTCGCCCTGCTCCAAAAGGTGGGGCTCCTCGGCAAGGATGCCCAGGGCAACTATGTACAGGCGCAAAAGTCCGTGACCACTGGCAACCTTGAGGTGGCGAGCCTCTCGGTACGCGAAATGCATCGCCAAATGGGCGAGCTCGCTGTGCGTGCCCTCGACGAGATCCCGGTGAAAGAACGCGACATCTCGGGCCTCACTATCGGCATTTCGGAGACCGCCTATTACCGCATTACGCAAGAGATCCAGGACTTCCGCCGCCGCGTGAGTTCCATTGTGATGGAAGATACCGACGAGAGCCGAGTATACCGTTTGAATGTTCAGCTCTTCCCGCTGACCAAGGAATTCAAGGGGGGCGAACATGAATAAGTTGTTTTTGAATCAGGTAGCCCCGTTTGCCATGGCCGGTGCCGTGGCGGTTGCGGCGGGCTTGTTGATGCTCGCCTGTTCCGAGGGTGGCCGCGAAGTGGGCGGTGGCGTGAGCGAAGAAGAGAATACGCTCGCCGGCATTCTGGTCGACGGCAACGGCGACGCCGTGGTGGGCGCCCGTATTTCTGCCCGTTATTTTAAAGTCGACACGGTCGTGCTTACCGATACCACCGACGAAGAGGGAAAGTTCGGCATGAAGCTTTCGCTCACGGGTCGCTACGGTTTGAGCGCCCAGACCGATTCCAGCGCGTTTTACCAGACGGTAGAATACGACGGTTCCGAAATTGAAGTTTCGGCGACGCTCGCCAAGGTGGGAAACATCAAGGGCATGTTCAACCTGCGTCCCGACACCAGTGCCGCTGGCGTCTCGGTCTACATCCCGGGCTCCAATTGGAAAGTCATGACTGGTGACGATGGCGAATTCAGCATCGAGAACGTGCCCACGGGCATTGTGCCTATAATCGCCAAGTCCCCGGATCCTATGCACTTTACCGACGTGGTATACATGGTCGAGGTGGGCGAGGATTCTGTCAACTTCATTGGCCCGCTTCCTAGGGAACTTTACGATTCCGACATGTTCAAGGAACAGATTGACAGCATCTCTGAAGTGGAAACCGAAATGCCTGTCGAGGATTTCCCCAAGGGGAGCGAGGGGAAAATGCCGGTTTATGCATATAAAGAGGTCTCCCTTGGCGTTGACAATGGTTCCATGGTCAGCGCCGTGCAGGACGCCAAAACGTTGCAGTTCCCTCTCTCCAGCGAGTACGGGCTCCGCAGCTGGTTCAGCATGGACTACCTCAACACGACGGTCAAGCCTGCAAGCGTCGGCGATGTGCGTGGCTGGACCGAGGGGCTGCTGGTTTACGGTGGCGCTACTCTCGGCGAAGGTGTCGAGAATTCCGCTCTCGTGCTCAAGGACGCAAACCAGTATGGCGTCATCGAGAATGACCGTGGACTCCTCGACAGCGCGACCGAATTCGTGTTCGAGGCCTGGGTCGAGATAGACAGCGTTTTGACGAATGATTCCGCCTACCGCAAAAACATCGTGGGCAAGCTCGGGTTCGGTTCCGACGCCGACCAGGACGTGTTCAGTTTCGCCTTGGTTAAAGACGAGTGCGGTGTAGAAGGGGAACCGGTATTCGCCTTCTTCTTCGCCGACGGTTTGGGAGACACGCTCTCTTGCAATAGCGCCGTGGTGTCGAAGCGTAAAGTGGAATTTGGGAAATGGGTGTACGTGACTGCGGTCTTTGACGGCAAACGCCTGAGCCTGTATTTGGACGGCGCTTTGGCCGCCACCAGGACCGTGGAAGTGGAAAAAATCGGTGTTTCTTCGGAGTCGATTTTCTTCGGCAAAGAAGCAATCAACCTAAAACTCGATGATGTACGGTTCGGCGTCAAGGCCCTTACGGCATCCGACGTGCAGTACCGCTACTATCTCAAGGGAGGTGCACAATGATTGACTTGAAAAACAACCTCGATATCGCCTGCTTCGAAGTCAACCAGCATGGCCGAATTATCTCGGGCAACCGTCGTTTTTGCCGCATGTTCGGCTACAGCGAAGCCGAAATCGTGTGGCACTACATCACCGACTTTTACCGTCACCGAGAGGAGTGGGAACTGTTCCGCAACTGCGACGACATGACGCAGCACCACTTTGTGGCACGCATGCGCAACCGCAAGGGGCGTAGCTTCAAGTGCGAAATCACCCGCGAAATATTGCAGGATGCCGAGGGGCACGTGACCTTCCGCAGTTACGTCTCCCGCATGGGCGAGACTAAGGTGCCCGAGATTCACGAAGAATCGACCCGCACTGTGGTGTTT
Organism: Fibrobacter sp. UWP2; assembly: GCF_900141705.1. Classification (NCBI taxonomy): domain Bacteria; kingdom Pseudomonadati; phylum Fibrobacterota; class Fibrobacteria; order Fibrobacterales; family Fibrobacteraceae; genus Fibrobacter; species Fibrobacter sp. UWP2. The sequence continues at coordinate 1,327 of NZ_FQYM01000016.1, read as the reverse complement.
ATGACCAAATGCGCCCATTGCAATTGCCAGATGCGCGTGAACTCGCTCGCCGAGACCCGCATGCGCGTGCTTTGTGACGGTTGTGCCGCCAAGGCCTACCCGGAGGCGTTCAATTTGAAGGCGGCCGCCAACGTGTAGTCCGTCTGGTTCAAAGAAACTCATCATAGAACATCAAGCCGATGGTGCATGCTACTCACCATCGGCTTTTTTTATATTTACCGCATGACGAGACTGATATCAATTGTCGCGGGCCTTGCAATGCTGCTTTCGGCTTGTTCTTCAGACAGCGGGCATGTGGCGCGCAAGCATTTCCTCTGGAAAGTCTCAGATTCTAATTCCAGCGTATTCCTCCTCGGGAGCGTCCATTTCGCAGACCCGTCGTTCTATCCGCTCGATTCCGTCATCGAGAATGCGTTCAAGGCGTCTTCGCACCTGGCGGTAGAAGTCGACGTGAGCAACGATTCTGTTGTATCAGAAATCGCCACGCAGTCGCAGAAATTCGCGGCGCTGGAAGAGGGGAGGACACTCTCCGGGATTTTGCCGGACAACGTAAAGGGGCCGCTCGACAGTCTTTGCCGTTCATGGAACATCCCGTGCGAAAATTTGGACAAACTAAGGCCCTGGGCCGCTGCGATGACCATGCTGGCCGTCGGGATTCAATTCCTCGGGCTAGACGCGGAGCTTGGAATAGACGTCTACTTTTTGCAACAGGCGCATGCGCAGGGCAAGGGAATCATTGCGCTCGAGACCGTGGAAGAGCAAGTCGCAGCCCTTGCCGGGATGGGGGCAAACGATTCTGTTGGCATGTACTACCTGAAGAGTGTTCTCCATGAAATCGGGATTCTCGATTCGATGATTGCCGGATACATGGAAGCCTGGAAAGCGGGAGACGATTCGCTCTTTGCCGCGACAATGGAAATGGAGTTTTCGCTCGGCGACAAAACGGATTCACTGCTGGAACGCGAAATTGTTGAACGCATCTATTTTTCGCGGAACAGGAAAATGGCCGAATCAATCTCGGAATTCCTAAAGCAGGATAGCTGTGTCTTTATCGTTGTCGGCGCCGCTCACCTGGTAGGGAAGGAAGAGAGCGTTCTCGAACTTCTACGCCGCCGCGGATACACCGTCGAAAAGATGTAAAAAACACCCCGCCACTTTTGGTGACGGGGTGTTTTAATTGGTTGTCAACCGATTACAGGCTAATCAGACCTTCGGTGTCCTTGCTCATGGCGTCATAGAATGCGTAGCGGGCGTCCACTTCCTTCTGAAGGTCGTCAGCGAGCTTTCTAGCCACTTCCGGATTGTTACGGGTGAGCTGCTTGTAGCG